>JBFHGV010000266.1:0-5419 GCA_041582955.1 Arenibacter sp. | reverse complement strand
TCTTTCTGCAAAATTTTTAATTGAATCTGGCAACTGGTTCCAGTCCTTTGGATTACCAATTATAGGCACGTTAGTTAGTGTAGTCCCTGTTGGTCTTTGTCCTGAACCTCTTTGCATATACTCGCCTAATTCCTCACGCCCTTTTGCCGCTATATTTTGCAATTCTGCTACTATATTAGGGTATTGGTCGGCAACGTTATTGGATTCTCCAATGTCCTTAGAGAGGTCGTACAGTACCGGTTCGGAAATCCCTGTATATTCGCTTTTATTCGTGTCCCACCAAGGCATTTGTTTCTCAGTTCTCGGAAGATGCATTTTCCAATTTCCACGGGAAACAGCCTGCAGGTTCTCTGAGTTATAATAATAAAATGTGTCATCTCTATATATCGAATCTACTTCACCTTTTAAAAAAGGCAGGACACTGATACCATCATATTTACGGTCTTTGGGCATTTCAATTCCAATTATTTCCGAAAGTGTTGGAAAAAAATCCATTGTATTTATGGGCACACCGGTTTCCTTTTTTTGCAGAAAATGGTCAGGCCAAGAAATTATCATAGGTACTTTGTGCCCTCCTTCAAGTGATACGAATTTAGTTCCACGGTAAGGTTTTGAATAAATTTCTTTAACAGGCCCATTGTCCGAAGTGAAAATAATTATAGAATTAGACCAAATTTGTTCCTCCTTTAGTGTATTCACAATTTCTCCTATACTCCAATCCAATTCTTGAATTACATCTCCACGCACTCCATCTTTTGAAGTCCCTTTAAATTTCTCTCCAGCCTCATACGGGGTATGTGGATAATTGTGGGAATAGAAAAGAAAAAACGGTTCCTTGGATTTTTCTTTTATAAAGCTCTTAATTTTATTTGTATACAATTCAGTCAACTTGCCCAGCGGAGTCTCTTGATAAACAACATCGCGACCATCAAGAAACACTGGACTATGATTATAATTACTAGGCATTCCATAGTAATCATCAAAACCCTGGTTTAATGGTGAAAATATCTCTTCTGTACCCAAATGCCATTTTCCTACTAGTAGCGTATTGTAAAATTTCTTTTTAAATTGTTCTGCTATTGTAATTTCGTTGGGGTTTAAACCTAAAAACCAATGTGCCTCTCTTTTTGGATTTATGCCCATGTATAAACCGGAACGCTGCGGGTAAGCTCCAGTTAAGAGAGCAGCTCTTGAAGGAGAGCAAATTGACGCTGCCGTCCTGTAATTTTTAAATAAATAACCTGAATCGGCCAATCTATCTATATTGGATGTAATTACCAGTTCACTTCCATAAGAACTTAAATCTTTGAACCCCAGATCATCCACCAAAATTAGGATAACATTGGGTAAAGGTTTATTTTTCTCCTGTGCCATTGACAATTGCATTGAAACAATTATAAAAACTAGACAGAAAGTTTTAAAATTTACTTTTAGTAGTTGCATAGGATATTAAAATTTCAATAAAGGTGCAGTTCGTTCGGAATTCAAGGCATCCTGCAATGCCTCTTTCATTTTTGTAGCAATTTCAGCCTCCTCATAATATAGGTTCACTTTCTGACCTATATCTGCATCCAAATTGTATAATTGTGCTGGAGCTGCATTGACTTTCAATTCCCCACTCTCTATTTCACTATTTATTTGCTTGGTGAGTAGGTGTGCCGCAGCACCGCCCAAACCATGATCTCCAATATTCTTTCCGGAAAACCCGCCATGACCCTTTTCATTTATGTACAGCCATTTTCCCATGCGTAGTGCTGTATGGCTTAGTTTGAAGGGAGACAGTATTATGTCCTTCCTTAAATCTAGCTTTCCCTCTGAGATAAAAGCAGGTAGAATATTATAACTATCCTTGCCTTCCTGTCTATTAAGTTTGGTCTTCGTCAATGCGGCAAAAGTAGCTAACATATCAACATTACAGATTAGTTCATCTGACACTGAAGATTTCGGAACTTTTCCTGGCCATTTTACGATAAATGGTATGCGATGCCCGCCTTCCCATGCATCAAATTTAAATCCTAATAAATCACCATTCAATCTGTGTCCTTTTCTCCAGGCCGCCTGACCTCCCTCGTTCAACATTCCTCCATTATCACTAGTGAAAATTACCATGGTATTTTCAGCAAGTCCCTGTTCATCTAAAGTATTTAGTATCTCGCCAACAATCCAGTCCAACTCATGGATAAAATCACCATATCTGCCTGCTTCACTTGTGTTTTTAAACTGAGGCGCCGGTGTAAACGGATGGTGAATATTTGTAGTTGCAAAATAAAGGAAAAACGGCTTTTTCTTATCTTGTCCAACAATCCATTCAATAGCCTTATTTTTCAATGTTGTACCTACTTTCTCATCATTATATAATTGATGTGCGGCTTTAGCCCCACCAATGTCACTATAATGCATCTTATCAATGTAATACTTAGTCTCCGCCTTTTTATCATATACAAAGGGATCTTTAGGGTTTGCTCCGACCACATGATGGTTTTCCACATATACAAAAGGTGGGTGACTGTTCACAACTGGGAGTCCAAAATAATAGTCAAATCCCAACTCCAGTGGACCAGGTTTCAATTCAGCGTTCCAATCAACAGGTTTCTTAGTTCCAAAACCTAAATGCCATTTTCCAATAACGGCAGTACTATACCCCGATTGCTTTAGAATAGAAGCAATCGTCTTTTGATTGGGATTAATGACCAATGGATCCTTCAGAAAAATAGGACTTGAAAGGCCTTCCTTTCGAAATGGATACTCCCCTGTAATTAAAGAATATCTAGAAGGTGTACATACTGCTGAAGCAGAATGCGCATCCATAAACATACGGCCATCCTTTGCCAATTGGTCAATATTAGGGGTATGAACTTTTTTAGCCCCATAACAACTTAAATCACCATAGCCCAAATCATCAACATTGATAAGGACGATATTAGGTTTTGAATCGGTTTCGGTGCGCTGTGCATGGCATTTTGAACCTGTTGTCGCAACAAAAAAAATACCAATAACAATAATTATTAGCTTTATACTGAATATTTTACTTTCAACTCGATTTGGTTTCATTGATTTTTAGCTTTGATTACTTTTTAACCCCTATTGGTCTTTGATTATTTATGATCTCGGCTGTATGTTCAGTAAGCATAGCCGTCAATTTCGTTACTATTTCTGGATGCTCTTTTGCTAGGTTTTTGGTTTCACCGATGTCTTCCTTTAAATTATATAAAGACAGTGGAATATTTACTCCTATCCTTTTTCCCGGATATCCACCATTACCAGGTTCGGTAACAAGTTGGGATTTGTGCGGAAGAATAAGCTTCCACTTACCTGACCTTACGGCTGTCTTATTATAAAAATAGGCAAGGTGCGGTGTGGTTTCAGTCTTTCCAGTCAAAAGATCTGTGATATTTTCCCCATCGATCTTTACAGTGGGAAGGTGCGCCCCAGCAATACTTGCAATAGTAGGGAGTAGGTCTATGGTTCCACTAATTGCGCTGTTCACCGAACCTGCAGGAATACTAGCGGGCCATCTCATTATACAGGGAACCCGGTATCCACCTTCAAAAAAAGTGCCTTTATACCCTTTTAAGGAACCTGCTGAACCACCGTGTTCCCCGTACCATACCCAAGGGCCGTTATCGGAGGTGAACACCACCAAAGTATTATCATCAATATCATTTTCTTTAAGGGCTTTAAAAAGAAGTCCTACGCCTTCATCAAGTTCGGCGATTACGTCGGCATACATACCTTGTTTTGACTTTCCTTTGAATTTCTTAGAGACTGCTAACGGCACATGTGGTAAGGCATAGGGCATGTAGATAAAGAAGGGGTTATCTTTATTGCGCTCAATAAAATTGACGGCCTTCTTTGTCAGGTCTAAGGTCATATTTTCTATATCCTTTGGTTGTACATCCGGATTTATTACTGTCTCGCCGTCATACAATGGAAGTGGGGGAAAATCATATTTTTCATTTTCAGGGTGGAATGGCCACATGTCATGTGAATATGGAAAGCCGTAAAATTCGTCGAATCCTTGAGCCAAGGGCATAAATTCAGGAGCGTCTCCCAGATGCCACTTGCCGAACATTGCGGTAGCATATTCCTTTTGTTTCAATACCTCCGCAATGGTGGTTTCCTCAAAGTTCAATCCCTTTTTTGCTTTTGGCAAAAAGTTTCCCTGCATTCCTAATCGCTGTGGATAGGATCCGGTAAGCAACGCAGCGCGCGAACATGTACACGTGGCATAAGCCGAATAGAAGTCCGTAAATTTCATTCCTTCCTCCGCCATTTTATCAAGGTTGGGCGTCAATCCTGCCGTTGCACCGAAAGGACTGATATCGGCATAGCCCATATCATCACAAAAAATAATTATAATGTTGGGTGAAAACTCTGCTCTAGCCTCTGCATCTTTAATTTGATTCTTTTTAGCAGATTGACAAGAAGCCAGAAACAAAAAAACCATGAATAATTTGGTGAATTTATTTATAATATTCATTTTTAAGGTTTATTGAAAGTTTGGTTTATTTAGAATTCAATGCTTGTTCCAATGCCTGCTTCATATGCATTACTTTTTCAGGACGTTGGTAGTAAAGGTTTACTTTTTGACTTGGATCTTGTGCTAAATCATACAACTGACCAGGAGCCGCATCCTCTTTCAATTTTCCGTTCTCAATTTCACTGTTTTCTTGTCCGGTAAATAAAAGCGCTGCTGCTCCTCCAAGACCTTGATCTCCCACAACTGAAGAGGTAAAGCCACCGTTACCTTTATTATCAATAAAAACCCAGTTTCCTTTTCGAATTGCAATGTGATCTTTTGATACTGGGGAAATAATGAGTTGGTCCCTGATCTGTTTCTTCTCAATGCCCATAAAAATTGGAAGCAAATTATAACTATCCCTACCATCTTCTGGTTTCAATTTTGTATTTGTTAATGAAGCGAAGGTTGCAAACATGTCTACATTACTTATTAAATGATCAGATACAGCACCCTTCTTTATTTTTCCAGGCCATCGAGCTATGAAAGGAATCCTATGTCCACCCTCCCATGCGTCAAATTTGAAACCCAATAAATCTCCGTTCATTTTGTGCCCTATTTTCCAAGTTCTTTGTCCCGTAATATTTAGCATACCCCCATTATCGCTTGTAAATATTACAAGAGTATTATCGGCAACTCCCAACTCTTCCAGTGTATTCATAACTTCACCGACTATATAATCCAATTCATGTACAAAATCACCATAAACACCACAATCACTTGTACCTACAAATCGAGGTGCAGGAGTAAATGGATGATGAATATTAGTTGTGGCCAAGTACAAGAAAAATGGATTTTCCCTCTGTTCTTTCATCCATGTCAATGCTTTGTCTTTTAAATTTGTCCCTACTTCTTCATCTACATATAAATCATGGGCCATTTCCGCTCCACCTATATCAT
>JBFHGV010000265.1:0-5423 GCA_041582955.1 Arenibacter sp. | reverse complement strand
TCTCCTTTAATAGGTACAATAATTTTTGAGCCCAAATATCTACTACCGGCACTTCCAAAAAGCCATTTTGAAATGCCAAACTTTCCTTGGGCGGAAACCTTCCGTGCATATCCTTTACATGGGGCAGATACTCTTCATACCTACTTAGCAAATAAAAACTAGCTGAAAAAATATCGAAGGGAAGGTTGCTCCTTTCACCGGTAGAGAAGAAACATGGGGTTCCTTCCCAATCTGAAATATGAATCTGCAAATCGTTTATTCCCTGCTCAAAAAGCAGGTCGTTACTCCTGACAAAAAACTCGTTTTGTAATGGTTGCTTTGTATAGGTTATCTTAGGCCCTGTATGTTTTATAAAATCCTCTACCTTGGTGGTATAGGACACCTCTATTCCCAAGGTTGTGGTAAACATGTGCCGCATTATATAACTAAAGCGGTGGGTTATTTTATGGGTATAGATTAACAGCATAATTACCTACTCCTGTTATTATATTTTATAATTGTTTGTACCATTCCTGACATGGAACACCCTGTTTAGAGGATATTTTCATCTGCAAAACTAAAGTATTCTTTTTGGGTGATGATAAGGTGGTCCAAAACTTTTATATCCAACGCTAGGGATGCCTGTTTTAATTTTTGGGTTATTTGTTTATCCGCTTCACTGGGCCTTAATGTTCCGGATGGATGATTGTGTGCCAATATGAGGCCTATGGCACCAAGCTCCAAAGCTTGTTTGAGAACCAGGCGAACATCAACCAAGGTCCCGGTTATACCTCCCTTGCTAAGTTGACCAGCTTGCAATACGCTATTGGAATTATTCAAAAAAATGATCCAAAATTCCTCGTGGGGCAGCTCTCCAATAATGGGCTGCAGTAATTCAAAAACATTTTTACTGCTGCTAATTTTAGTAATTTTGCGGCCCTCCTCTCCCCTACGTCTACGACCTATTTCCAATGCAGCTGCTATAGAAACCGCCTTGGCTTCCCCTATGCCCTTAAACTGCTGAAGTTGCTTTATGGACAGTTTACCCAATTCATTAAGGTTGTTGCCCACGGAAGCCAATATTTTTTTGGATAGCTCTACCGCACTTTCATTACGACTGCCAGACCCGATTAGAATAGCAATTAATTCGGCATCTGAGAGTACAGACCTACCTTTTTGCACCAATTTCTCACGTGGCTTATCATCATCGGACCAATTTTTTATGGAGAAGGAAGTGGACTTTCGTTGCATAGCCTAAAGATAAGAATCTTAGGGATTTACCATAATATGAAAGCGGGTTATTGTTATTATTTCCCATAAACCCCTTAAATAAAAAAGCCCGGCCATCTCATACCGTTATCAATGAGCATGGGTTATCGGGCTTTTTATTATCTATTGGGCAATACTCCTTAAAAGTCCCTGTACGGGGCATCTAAAAACTTATTGGCCTCAGGTTCTGAAAATTGGGCTGTATGGGTATCCCAATGCAAGGTCTTATTTGGAAAACGGCCAGCAATGACTCCCAGCAATATAGTTTCCGTTAGTCGGGCCGAATAGTCAAATGGGGCACTACATTCATCTTTGCCCAAGCAAGCGTCAACAAACTGATGGTAGTGCTTGTTACCTTCAGGCCCATAATCCCTAACCGGTTCCCCAATGGCTTCCTGATCTTCTATTATGGACAGGTCCAACTCCTTGTATTCCCCATCTACAATATGCCTTGGCAATTGCATAAAATGTGGCAACAGCAGTCTTCCTTTTTCCCCAATGAACATAGCTCCTTGTCCGGGCAGCTCTTCCTTATTGGGCAGCACCAGATCTTTATGCTTTTTTGGAGCTCCAGGGCCATCATACCAAACCCACTTTAGGGTTTCCCCGGTAAATTTGGTCCCGGGAAAGGTATAGGTCACTGTATTATTCTCCGGAAAACCAAAACCTGTAGGTTTTCTACATTTATTTTTTATGGTCATAGGAACATCCAGTTGCAGGGCATTATAAGGAGTATCAAAAATATGAACCCCCATATCCCCTAGGGTACCGCAACCGTAATCCAATAGCTTTCTCCAATTGGCAGGATGGTAATAACCTTCCTTATAAGGTCTTTCGGCCGAAGTTCCCAACCAAAGGTTCCAATCCAAATTAGCAGGAACTGCATCGGACCCCTTGGGCTCAGGGCCATTAAATCCCCAGTTTTTGGGCGACCAAGCTCTTACAGTGTGCACCTTACCAATAATACCGGATTGGATTAACAAGGTGGCCAATTTATAATCATAAAAGGAGTGCACCTGGATTCCCATTTGGGTAACCAAGTTTTTTTCCTTGGCCATCTTCCTCATTGCCCTCGCTTCGGCAACATGGTGCGTTAATGGCTTCTGACAATATACCGGTTTTCCTATTTCCATTGCCATCATAGAGGCAGGAGCATGGGTATGATCTGGTGTTGAAACGATTACAGCATCTATATCGTTCTTCATTTCTTTGAGCATTACCCTGTAATCTTTATAGGTAGCGGCCTTAGGATGCAATTCCTTGGCAGTCTGCAATGCCTTGGAATCTACATCACACAACGCTACCACATCTACCAACTCATGTGATGATATGGCGGCAAGATCGTTGCCCCCCATATTACCCACTCCAATATGCGCCGTTCGCAACCTGCCATTCTTACTCAATGCCCATACAGAAGATGGTAACATGGCCGTTAATCCCAGAGCGGCCGTACTTTTAAGAAAATCTCTTTTTTTCATATTCCTATTTATAATTTTTTGATTTTTATGTTTTTAAACCATATTGGACTGCTATGGTCCTGAAACCCAATATAACCGGATTTGTAGCGGCCATAATGCTCGGCATCCTTCCACTTCCCAGAATTCTTTTTTTCATACCATTCATCGGACCAAGGGACAAAAGATAGTACTTTTTTTCCATTGAGCCAGTGCTCTACGCGCTCTGGGGTAAATACAATCTTGGAAGAATTCCATTCCCCAACGGGGTACAGTACCTTTTTATCCGGATCCGCAACATGCATGGCATAATCCGATGCGGTCTGCTGCAATGGCTGCAACTCCGCCGGGTTCTCTGTATGGCCTAGACTTAGATTGTATTGGGTAAGATCATGGATTTTTGCGTAATTTTCATCATCTATCAGTTGATATTCAGGGGATATTACCGGGGGGCCAGCATTGGAAATATGCTCTTTTAGATGATAAAAAATCCCGCTATTGCCTCCTTCTGGCAATTTCCATTCTACATAAAATTCAAAATTATCAAACTCCTCCAAGCCATAAATAATATCCTTTCCCCCACTATAATCCTGTTCCAATCCCAATTGGGTATCAAAGGTAAGTACACTGTCCTTTACTGTCCACCCTGGAGGCAAGCTGTCCCCGTTGTAAGCTCTCCAGCCATTGGTGGTAACGCCATCAAAGAGATAGATCCAATCATCGGTCTCAGCTTCAGCTTCTATGGTTGATTCAGCTTTGGGGTTGACCTTGGATTTAGCGTTCTCTTTACAGGAAAACAAGACCAAGGTCATTGTAAAAAAGGCAATTAAGAATTTCATATGCTTACTTTTTTTGTAGTTTTTTATAAAGGCTTGAAGATATAATTTTTTTTTAAATGAGCGATTGCTCCCTTATTGGCCATCAATTTTCAATAAAAAAATGGCGGCCTATTGGTTTGCCAACCATCAATAGGGCCCCTTTCATCTATAGGTCCACTGACTTTAGGTACTTCCCCTATAGCGGTCTACCCTACAAGGCATATGTTTTACTTACTGCCGATCCCAATTAAAATATAATCTTGGGCTGCGTTAACCTTATTTGTTCTTCTCCCTATTTAAGATTTCCGTGAAGCTAAGGAAAGATTTTTTAGTGATACTCCAGTCTGGAGGCTTAATTTCGCCCCATGCCTTGGGCGTATCGGACATATTAAAATAATTTACACCTATAAGCTGTGGGTTTTGACCAATTACTTCCGCAGCCCGCTCTAGCCATCTAGTTTGATATTCTTCGGGTCCCTTGACCCCAAATTCTGTAATAAAAATAGGTTTATTCAAAAATCGAAACCTCCAGTTTTTCCGATTGAAAATAGTTTCAAAAGATTCCTGCTTTTCTGGATCTGTAATGTTTTTATCCGGTAGACCATAAATAGCGATACTCACTATATCAACCACATCATTCCCTGGCCACCATTCCAATGAACCCCTATCCCCAGCCGGACCCCAAACACGTTTAATATTGGATATTTCCGTCTCCGGAAAAGTCATAAAATAGCGGAATGAATTGATATAATGAATAGGGTCTTGACTTTGCCATGGATAACGCGTAATCGGGATTTCCATTTCATGAGCATATCTTAAATACACCAAGCGTTCTGTATTTGCAATAATACGGTACAAATGTTTAATTTCCTGATCATACTTACCTAGGGAAACATTTTGAAGTACCTCAAAATCCACGGCTTGGTTGGGATTACGAAAAGGCTCAAAGGTTACGATTATATCATGTTCACGGGAAATTACTTCTTGGAATCGCTTTTCAAAGCTTCCATTCTTCAAATTTTCAAAATCTACAAAAAGATGTTCCACCGTTACGGCTTTCTCCTTGTTCAATAATTCTTGGGGATCATAAAGCCCTATTTCTAGCTTAGTTACCGGTCCCTTTATAGGCCCAAGCGGACGACTAAAATTAGCCGTGGAATATACGGTGCTATCATACTTGGCAATTTTATTTTCAAAAGAAGTAAGCAAGGAACTAGTTATGGAGTCTTTAGGAGTTAATTGGGATCCCAAAACAAAAATAGGCTTATCAATAAATCTTAATCGATGTAACCTCCTAAAAATATCGTAGTCAATAGGATAATCTTTGGGATAAACCTCCAAGGCCATCTCCGATTCACTTTTGGCTATAATAGCTGCCGCATCAACCACATCATCTCCAGGGTAATACTCCATTACGCCAGGATAACCTGCTGTACCCCATACCAATTTCACCTTGGGGGCAAATGCTTTGCACAGTTCAGAAAAATGACGATATGCTTCAATATAAAAAATCCCACCGTAATGCTGCCAAGGATATCGCTTTACCGGAACCTCCATCTCTGGATTAAACCTAATATATATATTGTCCCTTTTCCCTATTACCTGAGTGCATAATGCTTTGATAGCATCGTCATAATTCCCTTTTAAAAGTCCCCCCATTGGGTTGTGTTTATAAGAGTCATACAGTCCTTCGCCCCAAGTTTCCACAGTAATCATTGTAGGGATACTATCTGAAAATTGGGTTATTTCATTTGCTACTTTTTCCCAATCTACACGTTTAGTCAGCCGTACCCTATAATGCCTAAAAGTGGATATAAGCTCGCTAGATGTATCAGGTTTAAAGGAAAACACCGCAAGAACCGGTTCGGATACAACCTCTTCAAAGATTATTGAAGTTTTAGAC
>JBFHGV010000264.1:0-5425 GCA_041582955.1 Arenibacter sp. | reverse complement strand
TGGTAACCGTGCAGGAACTACCCCTTGAAAGATTGAACCTCCAAATACCGAATTGCCTCCGGCCACCAAGGTTTGTGTGGTTTCAAAATTATTGATGCCCTGATTTCCTAATTCACCGTAACCTATACGAAGTTTTAAGTTGTCAACCCAGTCACTGTTCGCTAAAAAGGGCTCTTCGCTAATATTCCATCCAATGGAACCAGATGGAAAAAACGCGTATTTGTTCTCTTCAGAAAAGCGTGAAGATCCATCTACCCTGAAGGACGCGGTAAACAAATAGCGATCTTTATAGCCGTAGGTCATTCTTCCCAAAAATCCGTTTAAGGTATTCTTTAGTCTGGAACTGGATACGTTGTCCCTAAGTTCACCATCTCCACTTTGCAATAAATTGGTCCCTGTTACATCGGAAAGGAAACCTGCGCTACTTGCTCCTAAACCTCTAGTCAAAAATTCTTCAAAGGTGGCTCCCCCTAAAATTGAAAAATCATGAACCTCGTCAAAGGTGTTCTCGTATTTTAATAAATATTCCGTCAACCAATGTGTGTATTCGCTACTGCTCGCACTTCCTATGCCGCCTTCAGATCTTCCCAATTGGGCTACACGACTGCGATAAAAATCATCTCTTCTATTATTGGCCTCCGCACCAAGCCTTACCGTTGCTTTCAAGTTTTTAACCAAATCATAATCTACAGTTAGTGAACCATAAAACTGATTTCTTATAGAGCGATCTGAAATTCCGTTGATTAGCCCCAAAGGGTTGTCTAGTGCAATAGTTGGGTTAAGAAAATAAAAGCCTTGCTCATCCAATCCCGTAGGCAAGGTTGGGTCAAATTGAATGGCTGTGTTTATAGGACCTGCGAAGTCATTTGCAGCGTTTGAAAACAAAATCTCTTTAAGTCCTTCCCGTGTGAAGTTGATATTGGCAGAAATTAATAGCTTTTCCAGTGGCCTGGTCTGCATATTGAGTCTCGTATTATATTTCTGGTAACCCGATGTTTTAACAATACCATCTTGATCAAAATAATTAAGGCCAAGATAATAATTGCCTTTTTCGTTGCCTCCGGACATTGTAATTTGATGGTTATGTACTGCTGCAGTATTAAATATTTGGTCTTGCCAATCAGTGCCCTCTCCGATAGCCGCTATTTCCGAATCGCTATAAACAGGGTTATTACCATTTCTTAAATTGATAAGTTCCATATAGTCGGCTCCGCCTAAAACATCTATTTGTTTTGATATATGTTGTATGCCTGAATAAGCACTGTACGATATGGTAGTCCTGCCAGCTTTACCTCGCTTGGTAGTTACCAAAACAACTCCATTCGCTGCACGAGTACCGTAAATAGAGGCCGCCGAGGCATCCTTAAGTACCTGAATTGATTCTATATCGTCGGGACTAAGGGATTGAGGGTCCACGCCAGGTAAGCCATCAACAACGAATAGTACATCATTGGAGCTATTTATTGATCCTGCCCCGCGAATTTGAACCTTTATTCCGCCACCAGGTGCTGAACTTACCTGGCTAACGTTGACTCCGGCCGCTGCTCCATTTAGGAGTTGTGTGGCATTTACATTTACCCCGGGGGTGAACTCTTCTGGTTTCACAGTAGCTATAGCTCCTGTCAGATCCTTCTTTTTCTGCGTTCCGTAACCTACAACCACAACTTCTTCTAGTGATGCCGCATCAATTTGCAATACCACTTTTATATCGTCAGTATTTTCAATGGGTATGCGCTTGGTCTGCATACCTATAAATGATACTTCCAATGTATCGCCCACTTCGGCCTGTATAGTAAAATTGCCATCAAAGTCCGTAACTACTCCTTTAGATGTTCCTACAATGAGCACGTTGGCCGCTGGTAAAGGGTTTCCATCTGCATCTGTAACAACCCCCCTAATTTGGGATTGTTGAAATGCCGACATATGTTTCGTAACATTCCCGTGTAATAAAAAAGAGGATAGATCCGTCTTGGACGAAACTGAGGCGTATGACACACCCATTTTACCTAACAGGCAGCACACGGTCAATAGTCTAATGCGCCTTATGCTCTTTATTAGTTTCAAAGCTAAGATTTCCCGATTTTTGTTTTTCATACTTGTCGTTTGTTTGGTTTCATATTTTATTTCTCCTGTTGTTTATTAAAATGTTTACACGGTGTATAAATTGTAGTCAAACATGGATGTTATTATAAATAATGGGCGCTAGACTAAGGTTGTGTTGTTTTAGTCCAAAAACATAATAATTTAAGTTATACACACAATAATTAAGTTTTAATGGTAATTTCGTACCGTAAAGCGTTGAATTTTCAATATTAATTATTTTTGGAAGGCTGGAACATAGACAAACTAAACTAAAACATGGATAATTATACTATAAAGGACGGATTTATGGGGCAAAAGATGATAGTTCTTCCAGAAAGTATAAGAGCGGATCTGAAAACGAATATCATCACGAAGAATTTCTATATAACGGATATAGGGTATTATCCAAAAGCAAATTTTCACCACAGAACAAGGAAAAAAGGTGCCGATGAATTTATCTTAATATATTGTACGGAAGGTCAGGGTAAATTGACAATTGCTGGGGAACAAATCCTAGTTCTTCCGAATCGCTTCTATATTATACCGAAAAGAACGGCTCATAAATATAGTGCCGACGAACTTAATCCTTGGAGTATATATTGGATGCACTTTGATGGACTTATTGTCCAAAGTATATTTGATAGATATCGTTCAAACAATAATAAATATGATATTGTACCATTCGATAGTGGTAGGATCGAACAGTTTAATCAAATATTTCATATTTTGAGTAGTGACTATGTAATGCCGAGGTTGGAATATGCCAATATTTTGGGATTAAACTTTTTGACTTCATTTGTTTTTCTTGAAATAGACCGATCACTTCAAGTGAATGACCGGAATGACCTTGTGGATGATATTATAGATTTCTTGACCAATAATCTGGATAAGTCATTGAAATCGGACGATATTGCCAAAGAGTTCAATTACTCATCTTCTTACCTTTTTAACCTTTTTAAAAAAAGAACTGGATATTCCCTTATTCATTTCTTTAATTTAAAAAAATCCCAAAAAGCTTGTGAGTATCTCAATTATACGGATTTAAGTGTTAAGGAAATTTCCTTTAAAATGGGATTTGAAGATCCCTTGTATTTTTCGCGACTTTTTAAAAAATATATTGGTGTTTCTCCAAAAGCGTACAAGGAGAAACAGAGCAGTTAACAACCAGCGTCGGTTTTGTATGCTTCCAATAAGAAAATAAGATCCCAATCAATCTTTTTTAATCTTTTGTCTTTCCGGTATTTTTTAAATAAAATAGAAAATTAAAAGTGTGTGTATTGCTGAAAAGATCAAACCTTTTAGCGCGAGAGTAGGCCAAAATTGTCAATAAGGGAATCCCGTTATATTGGATGGATATGTCAAAATGCTATATTATGATATTAAGTAGTGTGATTTTAACAAGTCTGATAGGTAAAAATTAGCACATTCTTAAATAATAATAAAATAATCCATATTAAAATAAAATTGTCCATTTGTAAACTTGGTAAAACCTATTACTATTGTTCCAGGTTAGGTAGAGATTCAATTCTATTTTATAGCTCTATACCTTTCTATATACTTTTTTAACAGTATGGGTTACTGGTAGACCCAATTTTAACTAACAACTAAAAACCAACTCAAATGAAGTACAATTTGCTCAAATCATTGCATTTAAGGCCTGGATATTTATTCTTAGCCTTTCTTTTAATTGGTTTTACCGCGGCGGCACAGAACACGGTGTCTGGAACGGTCACCGATGGGGAAAGCAATACCCCTTTGCCCGGAGTAAACGTAATTGCCGGAACGTCTGGTGTAATCACCGACTTTGATGGAAATTACGAACTAAATGTGCCAGACGGTGTAACTGTTTTAACCTTTTCCTCCTTGGGCTTTGCCTCACAGGAAATTAATATCAATGGCCGTAATGTCATTAATGTAACTCTTGAACCGCAATCCCAAGCCTTGGATGAGGTGGTCATTGTTGGTTATGGTACCGTTAAGAAAAGCGACCTTACCGGATCGGTTTCCTCCATTGATGGTGATTCTTTTAAGGAACTTCCGGTTACATCCGTTGATCAGGCTATTCAGGCCAGGGCACCTGGTGTACAGGTTACACAGGCTTCTGCTGCTCCCGGAGGGGGCGTATCTGTACGTATTCGTGGTTCAAACTCTATCAATAGTGGTAGTGAGCCATTGTATGTAGTTGATGGCTTCCCAATTTATCCGGATAATGAGGCCTATGGTGCAGGTGGTAACAGAAGGGCGTCCAATGCACTAGCTTCCATAAACCCTAATGATATTCAGTCTATTGAAGTGTTGAAGGATGCTTCGGCAACTTCAATTTATGGTTCCAGAGGGTCTAACGGTGTGGTTTTGATAACTACAAAACGTGGTAAACAAGGGAAGGCCAAAATTAGTTATGAAGGCTCTTATTCTACACAGACCATAACAAATTCTATAGATGTGTTGAACGGTTCGGAATTCGCAACTTATTTAAATACCCTTGAAACAAGCCAAGGAGGAGCTCCAATATACTCACAGGCACAAATTGATGCTTTTGGGGAAGGGACAAACTGGTTGGACGAAGTTACCCGGGTTGGAATCATTCAGAATCACCAACTTACATTTTCTGGAGGAAACGAGAATTCACAATATGCCTTAACGGGCAACTATCATGAAAATGATGGTATTGTTAAGAATACCGATTTTCAGAGGTATGGAATCCGGCTAAATTTAGATAATAAAGCCCTTAACGATTTTGTGAATATAAGTTCAAGTTGGGCCATAAACCGTACCGAATCTAATAATGCACCTACAGATCGTGGAGGTCCGGGCGGTATTATTATCACGGCTTTGGGATTGGATCCTACAGTTCCTGTTCGTAATGAGGATGGAACCTATGCTTTGGCCTCCTATGATGGGCGTTTTTCAATTAATCCTTTACAGGAATTGGAGTATGCCACTGATCAGGATATTACTACTAGGATTTTGGGTAATACGGGATTCACTTTTAATATACTGGAAGGTCTTAAAGCCAAGACAAGTATAGGGGCAGATATCTTGAATGTAAACCGTACCAGTTTCTTTCCTTCGGTTAATACAAGGTTGGGTAGGGACAATGCAGGAGAACTTACCTTGGCCAATAGAAGTTCTTCCAATTTCCTTAATGAAAACATTCTTACTTATAACAAGCAAATTGGGGAAAAGCACTTCATTGATGCTGTTGTGGGGTATACTTTCCAAAAAGAAGTTAATAAATATACCAGTACTACAACAAGGGGTATTACCGCAGCATCAGTAGATCAGGCCACCCTTCAAGGTGGACCGGACATACTTACACCATTTTCCAATAGAAGGGAGTGGT
>JBFHGV010000263.1:0-5432 GCA_041582955.1 Arenibacter sp. | reverse complement strand
GCAGTTATAAAAGAAGGAGAGCCTATAGGTTCCTTCTACGGGTATATTCGTAATGGTATTTGGAATTCACAGGCGGAAATTGATGACGCAGGTGTTTCTGGTAGAGGAGTTTTTCCTGGTGGAAAACGATTTGAAGATATCAGTGGCCCGGACGGTACACCGGATGGGGTAATAGATGCTTTTGATCAGACAATTATTGGTAATCCACATCCAGAGATTTTTGGAGGTATGAATAATACTTTCACTTATAAAGGATTGGAGTTTTCAATGTATTGGTCATTTGTATTGGGGAATGATATTTTTAATGAAACCGATTCCCGAATAAATACCGCTTTCGATAACAACGTAAGTGGCATGTTTGCCAATCGTTGGACACCTGACAATACCGAGAGTAATATTCCATCAGTAAGAGGTGTTTTTAGGACGGAGGTTGTTCCTGAGACGGGAATAATAGAGGATGGTTCTTTTCTCCGATTGCGCAACATAAGTTTAGGGTATAATATTCCAACAAGTTTGATGCCCATTTTTCAAAATGCTAAGGTTTATGTTAGTGGAACCAATTTATTGTTGTTCGACAATTATAGTGGGTATGATCCAGAAATTAACAGAGGAAACGAAAACGCGCGAAGAGGATACGATCAGGCGCAAGACCCGTCTGTGAGGTCCGTTACACTAGGTTTAAGTTTGACATTTTAAAAAAAATTAGAGATATGAAAAAAATAATTCTATTTACACTAATATTGGGGGCAGCGTTGCAATCATGTGAGGATATCATCACTGAAAAGCCCATAGATTTTTTGGTTCCGGGAAGCTTTCCAGCTACTGAACAAGATGCTTTAGCGGCAACTACTGCAGCTTACACGGCATTACATAGTAATATTATTTCCTTTTATTACGCCTTTACTCCAAGTGACATCGCCTTTCAAGGCCAACACAATATGCGACCTGTTTCTTGGTTTTTGGACCTAAATGATAATAATGGTGATGCCACAGCTATGTGGCAATCAAATTATCAGGGTATTGCTCTTGCAAATACAGTAATACAGTTCGTACCGGACGTAGCAATGAATGATGACTATTTAAAAGAGCGCTTAATTGCTGAAGCTAAATTTTTGAGAGCGTTTTATTATTTTGAGCTAGTAAGGGTTTATGGGGATGTTCCTTTACTAAAGGAAGTAATAACCAATACAGATGAGTTGGTTGGTATAACCAGAAATACAGTGGAGGAAGTTTATGATTTAATAGAACAAGATCTTAGTGAGGCCCTATCTGTCTTGCCCAATGAGTATGTTGGCGCAGAAATGGGAAGAGCAACAAAGTGGTCAGCTACCGCACTATTGGCCAAAGTACATCTTACTCAGAATGAATGGTTGGAAGCCAATACCAGGTCACAGCAAGTAATTGCTTCAGGTATGTTTGGATTGGTGGCAGACTATAATAGTCTTTGGGGACAAAATGCTGAATATGTTCTTATGCCAGATAAAAATGGCGTGCTAGTGAACGAAAATGTTTTTGATATACAATTTCAACAGGATGAACGTAACGATTTTAAGCAAAGCTGGGTAGGTTCTAGGGATACGGAAATCGTTGGCGCTACAAATGCCGTAGGTGGTGGTTGGGAAAACATGTTGCCTACCACTGACTACCTGAATATGTTTGAAGATGGAGATTTAAGAAAAAGTATAAGTTATGTTACAGAATTAAATGGTAATGTACTCGAATCACCAAGAACACCAGGTGCTGGTCCGGTCACCGGCAAATATTTTAATGCAGACGGGGATGCTCCCAAAAGCAACAATGGCAGTCAAAACACCTACGTGATAAGATATTCCGATGTGCTTTTAATGCGTGCCGAGGCAGAAAACGAGTTAAACGGACCTACAAACGCTTATCCATTTATAAATCAGGTAAGGGAAAGGGCAGGCCTACCTCCCCTCAGCGGTTTAGATCAGGCTTCGTTTAGGGTAGCTTTGCGTAAGGAACGTGCTACGGAACTTGGGTTTGAAGGCCATCGTAAGTATGATTTGTTGAGATGGGGGATTTTTGTTGAGACCATAAGAAATGCTTCAGACCCTCATCTAGGAACGCCAGCGGCAAACATTCAAGATCATCATGTGTTGTTGCCTGTTCCTGCTAGGGAACGGGAAATTTCAGAGGGTAGTATTACCCAGAATCCTGGATATTGATTTCTAATTTATAACTATGCAAAGATTTGAAAAACCATGGTAGGCTCCATGGTTTTTCATCTTAAAGTAGCTAGGGGATAAGTGCACCAAAAATTAATTTGTATTAAACAAAACATCACTTCAAAATGAAACATTTTAAATTAATTGGATGGGTAATTTTTATACTTGTATTATTGTCTTGTAGGGAGAACAATAAGACAGTCGAAAAGGTCGAGATAAAACCAAATATTGTATTTATACTTGTCGATGATCTGGGGCTACATGATTTAAGCATTACTGGAAGTAAATTTTATGAGACTCCCAATGTGGATCGTATAGCAGAAGAAGGCATGGTTTTCGAACAGGGTTATGCAGCAAGTAGGGTCTGTAGTCCCTCAAGGGCCAGCATTATGACCGGTAAATTTACGGCTCGTCATGGTATTACGGATTGGATTGGTGCGGCTTCTGGTACAGCCTGGCGCAAGCATAAAAGGCATGATAAATTACTTCCTGCAGAATATGTACACAACCTTCCGGGAAATGACGTTACCATAGCAGAAGCAATGAGGGCAGCTGGTTACAAAACCTTTTTTGCAGGAAAATGGCATTTAGGAGGGGAAGGATCATATCCAGAGGATCATGGATTTGAAATCAATAAAGGGGGGTGGGATAAAGGCAGTCCTATGGGCGGTTATTTTTCTCCTTGGGACAACCCCAAATTGCCCAATATAGTCAAAGGTGAAAACTTGACTATGCGTTTGGGCAAGGAAACAGCGGACTTTATTAAACAACATAAGGATTCTGCCTTTTTTGCTTTTCTATCGTTTTATGCTGTGCATAGTCCTATTCAAACAACAAGTGAAAAATGGAAGAAGTATAGGGATAAAGCCGAGGATCAAGGTATTGCGACAGATGGGTATAAAATGGAACGCGTTTTACCTATCAGACAAGTCCAGGATAACCCTATATATGCTGGACTAGTTGAAAGTATGGACGATGCAGTTGGAGTGGTGCTCCAGGCGTTAAAGGAAGCTGGTCTTGAGGAAAACACTATAGTAGTCTTTACTTCGGACAACGGAGGGGTTGCTTCTGGTGACGCCTTCTCCACTTCTAACCTTCCATTAAGAGGGGGTAAAGGGTACCAATGGGAAGGTGGTATACGGGAACCATATTTTATCAAGGTGCCTTGGTTGAAGAATGGGGGCTCACGAAGTAATTATCCAGTATCTGGGACCGATTTCTACCCTACACTTCTGGATTTGGCCAATGTTGAATTAAGGCCAGATCAGCACATGGATGGTATAAGCCTGAAGCCTCTTCTCGAGGGCAGCATAATGAATGTTGAAAGACCTTTGTTCTGGCACTACCCTCATTATGGTAATCAAGGAGGCAATCCTTCATCCATAATCCGGGAAAATGATTGGAAACTCATCCACTATTGGGAGGATGGGAGCGAGGAGTTGTATAACCTGGTGTCAGATATCGGCGAGCAGTCCAATGTTATTAACGAAAATCCTGAAGTTGCGGCCAACCTTAGTAAAAAGCTTATTGATTGGCTGAAGGACGTAGGGGCCAATATGCCAACAAAAGATTCTGAATTCGATATTGATCTTGCTCAAAAGCGTCATAAGAGTATTGTACATGAGAAGCTACCGACTTTAGAGGCCGAGCGCAAGAATTTTTTATCAAAAGACTTTAAACCTAATGATGACTGGTGGGGGAGCAAAGTAACAACTGACTAAAGCTCCTTTTATCAAACTAAAAAAGAATATAAATGAAAGTCTTTTTATCAATATTATTAATAATCGGTTCAAGTATAGCTTGTAAAAGGGGAAAAGAAAGTATTCCTGAGGTAAATCAAGAATCTAAAAATAGGAAGAATGTAGTTTTTATTTTGGTGGATGATTTGGGTTGGAACGATTTGGCGTGTTATGGCAGCACTTTTTATGAGACACCAAATATTGATCGTCTTGCAGCTCAAGCGCACGTTTTTACAAGTGCTTACACCCCAAATCCGGTATGTTCTCCTACCAGGGCAGCGATATTAACGGGAAAATACCCATCAAGGATAGGTATTACCGATTGGATTCCTGGTAACGATCCTAAGAATATGCCTCTTTTAGGTCCGGAAGATTTGCATGAACTGCCCTTGGAGGAGGTTACAATTGCTGAAACTCTCAGGGAAGTAGGTTATAAAACATTTTTTGCTGGAAAGTGGCATTTGGGGGATACTAATTTTTTGCCAGAAGATCAAGGTTTTGATATTAACATAGGTGGTCATCATAAAGGGAGTCCTCCAGGGGGCTATTATTCACCATATAATAATCCTAAATTGTCCGATGGTGAAGAGGGTGAGTATCTTACCGATAGGCTTACCAATGAATCTATAAGTTTTATGGAGAACAATAAGGATAATCCTTTTTTACTGTATTTATCTTATTATACCGTTCATACACCCATACAGGCCTGTGAGAGATATTTAGGGAAATTTCAGGTAAAACAAAAGATGTTACAAGATAGTATTGCCAAGTTGGAAACAGAGGGTTCCGGTCAGACTTTATTGAATCAATACAACCCAGAGTATGCCTCAATGATTTATGCCTTGGATAATAATGTAGGTCGGCTTTTGGACAAATTGGAAGCATTAAATTTAATGGATGATACTTTGGTCATTTTTACTTCAGATAATGGAGGACTAACTACACTAAGGAACAATAGAATTGCTCCAACAAGCGTTAGGCCATTAAGGGCCGGAAAAGGGTGGGCCTATGAGGGTGGAATTCGGGTCCCCTTGATAATTAAAAAACCAGGAATTAATCAACATGAAATCATTAACACCCCTGTAGTAAGTATGGATTTGTTTCCTACTATATTGGATGTTTTGGATTTGCCACTTCGGCCAGAACTGCATAGTGATGGATTAAGTCTCGATGCTATAATGGATAACCAACAAAAGGAACTGCACAACGTTTTGTTTTGGGATTATCCCCATTACCATGGCAGTGGATGGACACCTGGTCAGGCTTTAAGGAAGGGAGATTGGAAAATTGTATATTTTTTCGAGAAAGATGTATTTGAATTATATAACCTAAAATCTGACACATCAGAAAGAAATGATTTGGCTCTAAGTAATCCTAAAAAGTTAGAGGAGTTGAAGGCAGAACTGGGTACCATTAATCAAGATTTAAAAACAAAGGCACCAAAGATTAATCCAACATATCCGATAGTCACAAAATAGGTCATAGAAAAAGTTAATGTGAGTTAGTT
>JBFHGV010000262.1:0-5435 GCA_041582955.1 Arenibacter sp. | reverse complement strand
GGCCTTGGCAGACCGTTTAGGTGCCGTGGACCAGGTGCCAACAGCACCCTTTATAAATGCCCTGCAATCGGATTCTGATCGGGTAAGGGCTGTAGCTATAGTAGGCTTGGGAAGATTGGGTAAAAAGGATGTGGCAAGTGCCTTGCTGGATATTCCTGTCCCCAGCTCATTTAAAGCTCCTGCCATGGGTACGGAAGGTCCCCATGCCAAACCCAATGCCGAAATTATTATACCGCACTTGGCTGTTAAATCACTGGTTAGGCTAAATGCAGTAGAGGCATGCCTGGAAGCGTTGGATTCAGGAAATAGGGATATGGCATTATGGGCCATGCGTTACATGCATAGTCCAAAAGTAGTGGACGGATTGGTGGAAGCCTATAAAACCACAACTGATACCGGGTTTAAAGATAAGATTGTAAATACCTTGGCAAGGATTTATTACCAAGAGGCACCTTATGATACTTCTTGGTGGTGGAGTACCCGTCCGGATACCCATGGTCCCTACTATAAAACAGTGGAATGGGAGCAAAGCCCTGTGATCCGTTCCTTTTTTATGGATGAATGGAAAAAGGCTGCTGCAGATGATAAGGATAAGTTTGCGGAATTAAATAGCAAGTACCGTTTACACATTGATGAGTTTGGAACTTTTGAGGTGACAGCGCCCAAGGAAGATACCCCTGTAATGGATCTGGAAAAAATAAAAAATAAAAAGGGTCAGATTGGGGAGGCATCCATAGAGGATGTAATGATAGCCCTTAAGAACATTAAAGGAGATCCCAAAAAAGGAAAGGAACTGTTTAAGTCCCAGGCCTGTTTTACCTGTCACAGTGTTAGCACTTCCGAGGTTATGAAAGGGCCATTTATGGGGCAAGTTGGCTCAATTATGAACCGTGAGCAGATTGCAGAATCTATATTGAAGCCCAATGCTTCTATATCCCAAGGGTTTTCAACCGTACAGATTCAGACCAAAGGCGGGGACAACTATGTAGGGTTTGTAACCCAGGAATCGGCCTCGGACCTAACGATACGAAATATTGCGGGTATGGCAACCAAATTAAAGAAGTCAGATATCGCAGAGAGAAAGGAATTGGAGACATCCATGATGCCTTCTGGTCTGGTGAATGCCTTGAGTTACGAGGAAATGGCTTCATTGGTGGCTTATTTGGAACAACAGAAATAAGGTAAAACCTTAAAAAATAAAATAGATTAGGATTACATAAAAAAGGCAACTGTTCCATAAATGGAGCAGTTGCTTTTTTTTGTTCCCCGGGCAGCTGGACAGAACAACGCTTTTGCCCAGTTTTTTTAGATGGCTTATTGCTTTGCCAGTTTCCTTCCCAATACATTTGTCGCAAGGGTGGTGAACAGTACAATGCTTATAGAGCTCAATGGCATTAATATGGCAGCGATAACCGGCTCTAACTGTCCCGTTACGGCAAAATACAGGCCAATTACGTTATACAGTAAAGAGAGAACAAAGCTTAATTTTATAATCTTAATGGCTTTTCTGGAGGCTAGTATATAACGATATAAGGATGTAAAATGTTTTGCATCCAAAATGGCATCACAGGCAGGTGAAAAGACATTTACATTTTCGGAAATGGCTATGCCCACATTGCTTTGTGCCAAGGCTCCTGCATCATTTAGACCGTCGCCAACCATCAACACTTTTTTATTTTGCTCCTGTAAGGATTTAATAAATTGGAGTTTGTCCTCCGGTTTCTGATTAAAGTATAATGGTGTCCCTTTAGGAAGCAGTTTGTTCAAGGTTTTCTCTTCTCCGGAATTGTCCCCGGAGAGTATGGCCAATTCCAAGTCTTGGGCCATGGTGCCAAAAATTTCGGATACCCCGTTCCTGTAGTTGTTCTGGAAAATATAGCACCCTTTATATTGGTCATTGGCACTGAAGTGCACCGAGGTGTTATCGTCATTTTTTATTTGAGGTTTGCCAACAAAGGCAGCGGATCCTATTTTTATCTTATCGGATTCAGTGGCGCCTATTATTCCTTCGCCCAAATGTTCTTCATAGGCATCCAAGGGCACAATATTGTGTTCTGATAAAATATCGTACAGTTTTCGGCTCAAGGGATGGTTGGAAGAACGCAAGGTGTTTTTTAGCAAGGATTCTTCCTCCTTGCTCAGTTCCAGGCCTTCATAATAAACATGGCTCTTTTCGGCGGTGGTGATGGTACCGGTCTTATCAAAAATAGCAGTGTCTATTTGTGCCAATTGCTCTATGGTCTGGGTATCCCGTAGGTAAAATTTGTGGCGTCCAAAAATCCGCAGCATATTGCCTAAGGTAAAAGGGGCGGCCAAAGCTATGGCGCAGGGGCATGCAATAATGAGCACTGAAGTAAAAACATTTATGGTCTTGCTAGGGTCTATGATCAGCCAAATCAGGGCAGAGACAAAGGCAATGGTCAATACGCCAATGGTAAAGCGCTTACCAATACTATCGGTCAAGGTTTGAAAGCTGCCCGATTTATCTTTTTGGAAAACCGCGTTGCTCCAAAGTTGGGTGAGGTAGCTTTGGGAGACCGATTTTAACACTTCAATTTCTATGGCGCTGCTTATTTGCCTTCCGCCGGCATATACCTTGTCGCCGGATTTTTTGTCTACCGCTTCAGATTCTCCGGTAACAAAACTATAATCTATTCTCGCATGTCCGTTTATTAAAATAGCATCTACAGGAATTAGTTCCCCATTCCGGATAAGCAGCCTGTCCCCGCTCTTTAAGTCGTACACCTGGGTGCTTTCTTCCGTGTTGTTCCGAGTGATACGGGTAACGGCAATTGGGAAATAGGATTTATAGTCGCGTTCAAAAGACAGATAGGAATAGGTTTTCTGCTGAAAAAATTTGCCTAGCAATAAAAAGAAGACCAAACCGGTGAGACTATCAAAAAAACCAGTTCCCCAATCAAATGTAATATCCAAGGTACTGCGTAGAAATAGGACCGCAATACCCAGGGCAATAGGGATATCAATATTCAAAAATTTGGATCGCAGCCCCTTGTAGGCAGAAACAAAATAATCCTGTGCGGCATAAAATA
This sequence comes from Arenibacter sp., assembly GCA_041582955.1. GTDB lineage: Bacteria > Bacteroidota > Bacteroidia > Flavobacteriales > Flavobacteriaceae > Arenibacter. The sequence continues at coordinate 2,385 of JBFHGV010000262.1, read as the reverse complement.
CCACTGGCAAGGAAAAAGCGAACATCAGCCATCTAAAAACCCCTTTAAACTGTTCCAGCCAAAATTCGCCTACCTCAAAGTACTCAGGGAAGGAAAGGAACATCACATTGCCAAAGGCAAAGCCGGCAACACCTAGTTTGTAGGTTAGACTTCTGTCTACTTTCTTTTCTTTTTTGTTGTAATCGTCCAGGGAGATATAGGGTTCATATCCAATCTTGCTCATTAGAAGCACCAATTCCTTAAGTGATGTTTGTTCGGAATTGAACGTAATTCTCACTGTTTTTTTGGGGAAGTCTACCTGGGAAGTGGTAATTCCAGGGTTTAATTTGTTTAAGTTTTCCAATATCCAAATACAGGAGCTACAATGAATATGTGGAATATAGAGGTTAATGATCTGGATTCCATTATCGTTGAATTCAATAAGTTTTTCAACGATATCGGTAGATTCCAAAAAGTTGTACTTACCTTCAATTTCTTTGGGTGAGCTTCCCGCTGCGGACTGTAGGTCATAATAATAGGACAGATCATTATTGGCAAATATTTCATAAACCGTTTTGCATCCTACACAACAAAAGTTTTTCTCATTGTGGCTTATAGGGTTGTTTCCACAATCGTCACCACAATGATAACAGCTTGTCTTATCCATAGAATATTTGCTTTATACCTGCTGCAAAGATGAACAGTATTGCCATTTCAAAACATGACAATTGTCAGTTTTCCTGCCAGGCAATAGGGGTAACTTTGCTTCCTTAGGTAAATAATATGTTATGGGCAGATGTGAAAACTGTATAATTCGTCAATTTAACTCTTTACGGGCTATGAGCAAGGAGGAGCTAAAGAAAGTGTCGGATACTAAAACCACCAAATTGGTTAAAAAAGGAGAAGCTATTTTTAGGGAAGGGGAGAAGCTAAATGGTGTATTTTGTGTACGGGACGGGGTTTCCAAACTGTCCAAGCTTAGTCCTAATGGCAAGGATCAGATAGTAAAATTGGCTACCCAGGGAGCCGTCCTGGGACAACGCTCCGTGATTGCAGAAGAGGTATCCAATCTAAGTGCCGTTGCCGTAAAGGAGATGGAGGTTTGTTTTATCCCCAAAGACATCATAGTAGAGACCTTGAACAGTAATCCGGATTTTGCAGTGGAAGTGCTAAGGCATATGGCCCATGATTTGAAGGAGGCAGATGATGTTATTGTAAACATGTCCCAGAAGACCGTTAAGCAAAGGGTGGCCGAAGCGTTTATTTATTTAAGGGACAATTTTGGTGAGGATAAAGAAGGTTATTTGTCCCTTACCTTGTCCAGGGAAGATATTGCCAATGTGGTAGGTACGGCAACCGAATCTGCCATTAGGATCATTTCCGATTTTAAGAAGCTTGGGCTCATAAGGACATCGGGGAAAATGATCGGTATTCATGATGAGAGACTGCTCATGGAGGTGGCAAAAGGCCATTAATAAGGTTGCAAATGGCTTTCTGTTACTTTTAATTCCACTGGAGGCCGTAACGGTATACCTGTATTTTAGCACTATAATTTATTGGACACAACACTTTTTTAAAAGCTGATATATGTCATAGTACAGTTTTTGGACTTCGTATAATTTTACCCCAGAGTTTTAGCCTATAAGGGCCTATCACATTTAAATTGTAATAGTTTGAAAAAGATATTGTTACCAACCGATTTTTCTGCCAATGCATGGAATGCAGCTAAATATGCCATCTCACTTTATAAGGAAGAGGAATGTGAATTCTATATGCTAAATACCTATACCCCTACCATTGCCCACAGTAGGTTTATGGCAACCGCTGCGGTTGGTAAAGCTTATGAGGACGTGGTGAAAACCAATTCTGAAAAGGGGCTGCGTAAGTTGGTAGAGCAATTGGAAAATGAATATCAGAACCCCAAACACAGGTTTATAACCATATCCTCTTTTAGTTTACTGGTAGAAGAGATAAAAAATATCATAGAGTCTGTTCGTATAGATTTAGTGGTTACCGGTACAAAAGGGGCCTCTGGACTCGATGAGGTTTTTATGGGTAGTAATACAGTAAGGATAATAAAATCTATAAAAAACTGCCCTGTTTTGGCTGTCCCGCAGCATTTTGATTATCGGGCGCCTGCAGAAATAGCTTTTGCGACCGATTTTAATAGGTTCTATACCAATTCTGAATTACGGCCTTTGTTGGATATGGCCAGATCTTTTAGGGCGGCCATTAGGATAGTACATGTTCAGTACGAGATCAAAGCGCTTACAGAGGTGCAGCAATTTAATCTTAATATGCTACGGAAATACCTTAGTGGGGTAGAACACTATGTACATACGGTTACAGAACTAAATTCGGTTTCCAAAACCTTGGAAGTCTTTGCGCAGGAATTGGATATACATT
>JBFHGV010000261.1:0-5445 GCA_041582955.1 Arenibacter sp. | reverse complement strand
ACAAGTGTTGTGGACGGTGACTTTATCAAATTACGTCAATTGGTATTGGGCTACTCCTTGCCTTCAGAACTTTTCCAAAATACCAATGTGCTCAAAGGGGTGAACATTTCTTTGGTAGCCAGGAACCTGGCCATATTGATGAGAAAGGCAGATAATATCGACCCAGAGAATAATTTTGGATCCAATGTTAATTATACAGGGATAGAAGGAACCAGTTTGCCCTCTACCCGTAGCATAGGGCTAAATGTTAATTTTAAATTACAATAATGATGAAGAGATTTCTAAATATATTCCTAATCGGGTTCGTCCTGCTATTATCATCATGCGATAAGAATTTCGATGAAATAAACACCGATCCCAACAGAGCGGACGCTGAAACTTTTGACCCTAATTTAATACTACCGAATATTTTGGCAAGCTATGCTCAGAATACAACCGGTTATAATGGGTCTATTTTGTTCCAGAGTATGTGGACCCAAACCTTGGCCTCTACAACTACTGGGGGTGCCAATTATTATTCCAACGGTGATAAATATGTGGCTTCCGGAAGTTTAAATTCTTATATCCAAAACGTTTGGAACAATGACTTTACAAATGCTTCCAGAGCGGACCAAATGGAGAAATTGGCAAGTGCCAATCCAGATCTTGGCAATCTGCAGGCCTTGGCGAAGATGATGAAGGTGTTAACATTGTCATTTGTTACGGATATTTATGGTGATATTCCTTATTCTGAAGCACTGATGGCCGAAGAAGGGGTAACTCAACCAGCATATGACAAACAAGAGGTGTTGTATCCAGCTATGCTCCAAGACTTGGAGGCTGCTTTGAGTGCCTTGGATGACGCCCAACTTGCACCTACCAATGACCCTTTATATGGAGGGGATTTGACTAAATGGCGTAAGTTTGGATATTCGCTAATGCTCAAGATGGCCATGAGAATGGTTAATTCCAATCCTAGTGAAGCGCAAGCCTATCTTGCCAAGGCTTTGGCAGGTGGGGTTTTTGAAAGTACTGCCGATGAGGCTGTATTGGTTATGGATGCCAACAATTTCCCAAATAACAATGCAACTTCGTTAAGGACTGTTGATGATACCTATGAGGTGAGATGGAGCAAGACCCTAATAGATTATTTGGTGGCAAATGATGACCCTCGTTTAAGTATATCGGCAGAAGTTCCTCCTGCAGGTCTTGAAGCTAATTTTGATCCCAACTCAGTTGGGGACTCAGATCCGGCTATCCAAATAGGTCTTCCCAACGGATATGATACTAGTGGCGGTGCTACCGATATCAGCAACCATCCAGACTATCCTGGTCCTACTGGATCTGGTGACGATGAGGCCAAAATAGGCAGCTATTCCAGACCAACAGGGATTTATAGGGAAAGAGGAGCACCCATCTTTCTTCTTACCTATGGAGAAATACAACTATTGTTGGCCGATGCAGCCGTTAGAGGTTATACCACCCCAAGTACTGCAACAGAGCACTATAGCAATGGAGTTGTAGGAGTTATGTTATCTATGGGTAGTTTTGGGGATGCAGCAGTAATTAGTGAGGGTGATGCCCTTGCCTACGCTACTGCCAACCCGTTGGATACTAGTTCTACAGAGGCTTCTTTGGAGATGATCAATGGACAGATATGGGCTTCTACAGGACTTATGGGTAATTTTGTGGAAACTTGGAACAACTGGAAAAGAACAGGTTATCCAGAACTTACACCTGTGAGTTATTCTGGAAATTTCACCAATGGGCAAATACCGTTGAGACAGGTTTATCCTTCTTCAGAAGGTAGTAACAACCCCGATAACTACAATGCCGCGGTTTCCAATATGGGTGGAGATACCTGGACAACCAAAATGTGGTGGGCCAAATAAGCTGCACTTATTATTTTGGACTTCCATAGTATTTGAAGTGCATATATTATTAAAAGGAGGGGAAACCCTCCTTTCTTTGGTTTAATAATTAATTTATATCTTATTGGATGTGATGAGTAAAGGTAGAGTGATACTTGTTTTAGGGGTATATCTTTTGGGGTGTTTCCTTGTGGCTGCACAAGACATGCCTAGGTTTACCCTGATGAATGGAAAGCAGACCGGGGTACATTTTAACAACAAAATAAAGGATACCAAGGAAGCCAATATACTGTTGTATTCCAATTTTTATGGAGGAGCAGGTGTAGGGGTGGGCGACTTTAATAATGACGGTCTGCAGGATATGTATTTTGCCGGCAATATGGTTCCCGATAAACTGTATTTTAATCAAGGCAACTTAGAGTTCACGGATGTCACCAGCTCTGCTGGTATTGTAGATGACGGAGGCTGGTCTACCGGGGTTACAGTGGCCGATGTGAACAATGATGGTAATTTGGATATTTATGTGAGCCGTGAGCTGTATGACGATAAGCCGCAATGGAGGACCAACCTGCTGTATATTAATGACGGAAATGGGAAATTTGTAGAGTCGGCCTCACAGTACGGGGTTGCCGATTCTCAAAGGACGCGGCACGCCACATTTTTAGATTATGATAAGGATGGCCTATTGGATCTTTTTTTGTTGACCCAGCCACCAAATCCTGGAAGTTATTCCAAATTTTCAGGCACAGAATTGTTAAAGGAGGAGTATCATGTTAAACTGTATCGTAATACCGGGAAGGATTTTTTTGAGGAGACCACGGAAGAGGCCGGACTTATGCTGACCGGTTTTCCCAACGGTGTTTCAGCCAGCGATTTTAATAATGATGGTTGGACGGACCTCTATGTGGCCAATGATTTTCATGCTCCAGATTTTCTTTTTTTAAATAACAAGGATGGTACGTTTACCAATGTGGCCGATAAGGCACTCAATCATACGTCATATTATAGTATGGGAGTTGATGTGGCAGATATAGACAACGATGCCCTTTTGGATATTTTTGTTGTGGATATGGTGGCCGAGGACAACTTTAGGTTAAAATCCAATATGAGCGGTATGAACCCTGAAGCCTTTTGGAAGGTAGTAAATGAGGGCGGCCACTATCAATATATGTACAATGCGCTGCAACGCAACAACGGCAATGGCACTTTTAGTGACGTGGCCCAATTAACTGGGATGGCGGCCACCGATTGGAGCTGGTCCAACCTTATAGCCGACTTGGATAATGACGGCCTAAAGGATACCTATATAACCAACGGTTTGCTACATGATATTAGGAACACGGATGCCGATAAAAAAGTTGGAAAACTCATTAACGAGGCAAGCTTTAAGTACCTACAGGAAAATCCGCAAGGCGGCAATATAACTAGCGTCTTTGATATATTGGATCTAGATAAGGTGCTGTCGGTCCTTCCGTCCCAACCTTTGCAGAATTACGCCTATAAGAATCTAGGTGGATTAAATTTTAAGAAGACGATGAATGAATGGGGCCTTAAGGAAAAGTCTTTTTCCAATGGCTCTGCCTATGCGGATCTAGACAATGATGGCGACTTGGACCTGATTGTAAACAACATCAACGAAAAGGCCTTTATTTATAGAAACAACTCTGAGAAACTAGCAGGTGGCAATTATCTTCGCATAGCATTGTCCGATTCAGGGAACAGTACGGTATTTGGTACCAAGGTTACCTTGTATGCGGACGGAGGGCAGCAATTCTTGGAGCATACCAATGTACGCGGTATCTACTCTACTAGTGAGGCAACGCTCCATTTTGGGGTGGGAGATAGATTGGTGGTGGATAGTATTTTGGTACAATGGCCCAATAATACCGTTACAACCTTGCGCAATATAAGGTCTGGTCAACAGTTGGCGCTCAATATGGCAGAGGGCAAGCAACCCAATACACATATGGACCACTTGGTTTCATCATGGTATACGGATATTACCCATAAAGCAGGGATTGCTTTTGAGCACAAGGAGAATGTATTTGACGATTACAAGTATCAGGTGCTGCTTCCCCATAAAATGTCCCAATTTGGACCGGCATTGGCCAAGGGGGATATAAACAATGATGGCCTGGAAGATGTTTTTATTGGTGGTGCCACAGGATTTGCCGCCTCCTTGTTCATTGCGGATAAAAGTGGGGGCTTTGTAAAAAAGGCAGGGGACATATGGGACAAAGATGCTGCTTATGAAGACGTTGCTGCGCTCTTTGTGGATGTAAATGGAGATGGGTTTCAGGATATCTATGTTGTAAGCGGAGGGAATGAATTTAAAGTCAATGATCCGCATTATATAGACAGGCTTTATGTAAACGATGGTCAGGGAGGGTTTTCCAAAGGGGCTATCTTGGGTATGGATCGTAGCAGTGGCTCAAGTGTTGTAGCAGCAGATTACGATATGGATGGAGACATGGATCTTGTGGTCACGGGCAGACATGTGCCTCACCATTACCCATTGCCGGCCACAACTATGTTTCTAAGCAATGAAAACGGTCAGTTGGTGAATCGAACCAAAGAGGTTGCCCCTGAATTTAAAGAATTGGGGATGGTTACCGATGCCATTTGGAGCGACCATGACGCAGATGGTGACCTTGATCTAATTGTAGTTGGGGAATGGATGCCCATTACCATTTTTAATAACGAGAATGGGGTATTGAAAAAACAAAATACACCCCATTTGGAGACTACAACAGGATGGTGGTATAGCATAGGGCAGGGCGACTTTGATCATGATGGGGATATGGACTTTATTGTGGGTAATATTGGTCTTAACTATAAGTACAAGACCTCTCCCGAAAAACCATTCGATATTTATTTCAACGATTTTGACAATAATGGCAATTATGATATTGTTCTTGGCTATTACAATGGGGAGAAACATTATCCCTTACGGGGATTTTCCTGTTCTTCTGAGCAGATCCCGGGGTTAAAGGATAAGATACAGAAGTACGATATATTTGCTTCCCTAGAGATTGACCAGGTGTATGGAAAGGAAAATTTGGATAGGTCCCTGCATTATAAGGCAGATACCTTTGCTTCTTCCTACATAGAGAACCTAGGGAACGGGAATTTTAAGGTAAGGGCGCTGCCCAATTTGGCACAATTGTCCAGTATTAATGATATGTTGATAGAGGATTTTAACGGTGATGGCCATTTGGATGTATTGGTCGTGGGGAACTTGTTTGTTTCGGAAATTGAAACTCCAAGAAACGATGCGGGTACTGGAGTTTTATTGGTGGGTGACGGAAATGGAAATTTTAGCCCGAAAGACACAAGGGTAAGTGGGATTTTTGCCAATAAGGATGCCAAAAGTGTTTTGTCTATCAGGGTGGGCCAAAACAAATGGATACTTGTGGCCAACAACAATGATAAATTGCAGGTATTTAAGAAATTGCCTTAACCCATTGGACCCATGAGCGTGACTTCCAGAGCTAAGTGGGCATAATACGCTTCTAACGTATTAGATTATCTTTCTTTCAATAATTAAGTGCCTTGTAACCATGTTGCAAGGCACTTTTTGATTTGGGTTCTTTTT
>JBFHGV010000260.1:0-5459 GCA_041582955.1 Arenibacter sp. | reverse complement strand
GAAAATACCCAGGACATTGATAAGCAATAGGATATAGAGTTCTTTCTTGATCTCCGCGTTTAAAGATTTGGACTCAATATGGTTTAGCAGCAGCCATTTGTTGTTGGTCCTGATATCCGCGAGCTGATTCTGAAAAATAGGTATTTGGGATAATTCATTTTTAAAATTCAACTCGGTCTTCACATACAAATCCCCATCGTGGTATAGCGGGATTGTTTCCTTTTCCTTGAGGGAGTTCCATATTTCTGGGCTTTCCTTATAAAAGGAGGTATTTTTATTGTTGGGAATAAGGTGCGCAAATTCCTTAATACTATCGTTACTGGCCAAATAATTGCCCTCGCGGTCCAATAAAACAAAAGGGAACTCATTTTCCCTCTTCAACAAATCCAGGAGTTTTGTTGCGCTAAAATTAATGACCACAATCCCCAGTTTGGTACCGCTTGAGTCCACAATGGCAGCTACACCCCTTATCATGGGCTTGTATGGAATTTCCAAGACCCCCTTCTCTTTGTTTAGGTTTAATGGGGATAAATAGATCTGATTTTTACCTAGATCACGGGTCTCCAAAAAATAATTCCTGTTTGCCTTGTCCTGTAGGGATGAGCTCTTTACAACCCTACCATTTTCCTCCCTATTTAACCTAAAAACCTCCTGACCTTCCAAATTAATAAGCCTAAACTGACTGTAACTGTCCATCCCAATTACAAAATTGCCTATTTCCTTTTCCAAATGGCCATTGAAATCCGGATTAAAATCGTTTTTGTCAAAACGGTATTGTTCCCAATAATAAAGATTGGCGATCATGGGCTTTATCAGCTCAACAATAATTTGTTTTTTGTTGTCAAGCTCCTGCAACTGTAAAGCAATAAGCTTATCATGATTCCTACTATAAATCCAGGCAGCAGCCAAAATACTTAGGATAAGTATTGGAAGGTAGTACTTGCAAAACCTTAAAAATAATCTTCTAAGCAAATTAATAACAATTAATAGTTAAAGCCTGTGCCGTACCAAAAGCACAAATCATTACGCAATACTATATTTGGGGGAAAGTTTGAGTGCCAGTTCAGTAACAACTGGTTCTCAAATATAACTAAAATAAGAAGCCGCTGATTATTTTTGATGCCAATTTTTACTAAGAAAAACCCTACAAAAATTAAGTTAAATTCCTAGGGACTAGAAGGTTTTTAAAAGGCAAACCCTATGTTTTTACTATACGCAAAACAGCTAAAAGCCATCTAATTACAACCATCGGCACCTACAAGGAGAGGGTACTAAAAGATATCATAATGTAGACCACTATTATAACCACCACCACCGATGCCAGAATATCCCATAGGTTATAACTGGATTTGTTTTCTTCCTTTTGCCTTGCGGTAACCGACCCAAAGGTGAGCCCAGACAATTGTTGTGCAGAGGGGGCCGGGTAGCACATACTTACTATTACGGCAATGGCAATGCATAGCGCAAAATAATAGGCGGCGAATACCAACCAATTAATGTTTGCCAGGCTAAATAGAAAACTACCTTCGGCAAAAGATGATTTTAGAATTTCCAAGGTCAGCTTGGAAAACCCAATGATCAGTCCACCTACCAATGTGGCAATAGCGCCATTGGCATTGATCCGCTTATAAAAAATACCCAGAAGGAATACGGCGGTGATGGGAGGTGAGATATAGGCCTGAACATTCTGCAGGTATTCATACAACCCGTCAGAGAGCCTAGTAATTACCGGTATCCACAGCAGGCCCAGTCCCACCACAAAAAAGGTGGCCGTCCTCCCCGTTTTCACCAATTCTTCCTCTGGCTTATTGGGTTTTAGTTTTTTATAGATATCCAATGTAAACAAAGTAGAACAGGAATTAAATACGGAGGCCAGTGAACTCATGAGGGCCGCCAGCAATCCGGCCGCTACCAAGCCACGGAGTCCCGAGGGCAATAGATTGCTCATCAACACAGGAAAGGCCTCGTCTGGACTGTTCCAATCCAATTTCCCTTGCATCTTAAGTCCCAAGGCCACCACTCCGGGAATAAGAAAGAGAAAAACGGGCATTAGCTTTAAAAGGGCCCCAAAGATACTTCCTCTTCTACCTGCCTTAATATTTTTGGCCGTAAGCACGCGTTGCACAATAACCTGATCCGTACACCAATACCAGATCCCTACAATAGTACTGGTAAGGAACAAAGGAAGCCAGGGGTAATCCGGATCTGAATTGGGCCGCCACATATTAAAGTAATCCACCCCAATGGTCTGCTTTAATTCTCCCCATCCGCCAACTGCCTCCAAGCCCATAAAACTTAAGATTCCTGCTCCCATCACCAAAACAATGGCCTGTATGGTCTCTGTATAGACCACGGCCCGCATACCCCCTAGGATGGTATATAGGCCCGTTAGCGCTACCGTGGCCACCGCCCCTATCCAAAAAGGAATGCCCAATAATGCGGAAACCACTACCCCTCCGGCATAAATGGTCACCGAAACCTTGGTAAGGATATAGGCAATTAAGGACACCACGGACAGTACCCATCTGGAACGGGCATCGAAACGTTTTTCCAAAAACTCCGGCATGGTAAACACCCCGCTTCTCGCATAAAAGGGAAGAAAGACCCATCCCAACATCAATACAATCCAGGCATGGAGTTCATAGATCAACAAGGGCATCTTATCACCAGCGCCATTGCCCGCCAATCCTACCACGTGCTCAGATCCAATATTGGAGGCAAAAATAGAAGCCCCTACCATAAACCACCCTATATTCCGGCCCGCCAAAAAATAGTCCTCTGTATTTTTCTGCTTTTGTTTTATTACCCACCAGGCTACCCCTAGCAATACTACAAAATATGCGGTGATCACTATCCAATCAAACGCGTCCAATCCCTTCATTTAATTTGGTTTAGGTCGATTTTCTATTTTATATCCGTAAGCGAAAGTGGTAGTCATTTATTTTAAACCAAGCTTTTAAACTGATGGGCCGGGAGACCCTTATAACCACAATTCCCAACTACAAATAGGGACCCTGCCAAGGGTTGCTTTTCCAATTCGGCCTCACTAAGTCCTTTCCTTGCCGATGTTATATAGAGGTCTTCCATGGTTTCGCCCCCAAAGGTACAGGAGGTCACATGCGCCACAGGCAAGTTAATGGACAATAGTTTTTTTCCTGTTTGCGGATCATAGCGGGCTACCTGCCATCCTCCCCAATGGGCTACCCACAGCATCCCCTCCCTATCTATGGTCATCCCATCCGGAAAGCCGTCTCCCTCTGCAATAGTGACAACCGTTCTCTTATTGGCCACAGCGCCACTGCCCTTGTCGTAATCATAGGCCACCACTTGTCTGGTTGGGGAGTCTATAAAGTACATAGTTTTGTGGTCCAGGCTCCAGGCCAGGCCGTTGGAAACACTTATATTGGATTCCATTTTCCTAACCGTCAAGGAAGTATCCAGAACATATAGGCTGCCAGAGGATGCATCCTCTGCAATGGGCATGGTACCTGCCCAAAATCGGCCAGCCGGATCACACTTGCCATCATTGAACCTGTTTTGGGGCAAATTGGCCTCAGGGTTTGTTATCATCATCACCTTTGCGCTATTGGGATCAACATATCCAATCCCGTTTTTCAGGGCCGTTATATACTTGCCGTCATCGCAGATGGCCATGGTACCTATCATTTGCCCTAACTCTAGCGTATTTATTTTTTCCAATTCTGGAGACCATTCGTGAATATGCCCCTTAAGAATATCTACCCAACAAATTAATTTTCTGGAAGGATCCCATAACGGCCCTTCTCCCAATTCGCTCTTTAGTTCACAAACAACTTCAGGATGTACAGTATCTATCATTTTTTTTGCACCCGCCTGGGGTAATATTTTATTTCGTTCAACAACTTACTTTTTATAGGGAGACGGACTTACCGAGGTCCACCCTCCATCAACCACCAAACTCTGCCCGGTGATATGCTTGGCATGATCCGAAACCAAAAACAATACGGTTTGGGCAATATCATTGACCGTTGCCGGCCTGCCCATGGGCGTAATATGTTCCCAGATACCCAAGTAATCCTTATCCTTTAAGGTTCTCTCTGTCAAGGTAGCTCCCGGGGCCACCGTATTCACATTTATTTTATAGGGCGATAATTCTATGACCAGATTCTTGGCCAACATTTCCAAGGCGGCCTTGCTCATTCCGTAGGCCGCTAAATTCTCGTGGGCCTGATGCCCCGTTACCGAGGACATTAAAAGGATGGATCCGCCTCCCTCCTGCCCTTTCATTTGATTGGCAGCCGCCTGGGCCAAAAAGAAACTTCCCCCAAGATTTACCCGCATCACCTCAAAAAACGATTTGGGGGTATAGGTCAAAAATTCCCCAAAAAGGGTGATTCCTGCATTGGCCACTACAATATCCAATTTGCCGAATTCGGAAACGGCCCTATCTACCATTTGCTGTATTAGAGGAAGCTCACTTGCGTCTCCGCATATACCTATGCATTTACCCAAAGGACTCCCCATGGCCTCCACAGCTCGGGCCACCAAATTGGCATCTAGGTCATTTAAAATTACCTTGGCTCCCTTGGCCAGTAACTGCTTGCAGATTTCTAGGCCTATACCCTGTCCCGCTCCGGTAACTATAGCTACTTTGTCCTTAAATTCCATGATTCATTAGTGGTATTAGTGGGAATCCCTGCTCACCTCACTGCCCGATTTTCCCCGTAGAAAGTCCATATCGGCCCCCAAATGGGCCTGTTGTACATGATTTACGTATAAATTAACGTAACCCCTGTCCACGATTGGTGGGGGCAGAATCTTATTTTTCTTGCGTTGATCCAATTCTTCCTGGCTTACATCTACTGTTAGCCTTCTATTGTGAACATCAAGGGTAATCATATCCCCGTTCTGGATCACCGAAAAATTACCTCCCATTGCCGCTTCCGGCGACACATGGAGTACCACGGTACCAAAACCGGTGCCGCTCATTCGCCCGTCCGATATACGGACCATATCCTTGACGCCCTTTTCCAACAGTTTTTTGGGAAGCCCCATATTCCCTACTTCGGGCATACCGGGATACCCCTTGGGACCCACATTTTTGAGTACCAGCACACAGCTTTCGTCCACTTCCAATTCATCGGTGTCTATTCTGGCCTTGTAATCCTCAATACTCTCAAAGACCACCGCCCTGCCCGTATGTTTCATTAAATGTGCACTGGCCGCAGAAGGTTTTATCACCGCCCCATTTTCGGATAAGTTGCCACTGAGTATGGTCAACCCTGTGGCATCGTTAAAGGGATTGGCCACCGTTGCTATAACATCATTGTCATAATTATGGGCATTTTGATAATTTTCGGCAATGGTCCTACCGTTTACCGTAGTTACCTCATTGTTCAAAATGTCTTTTAACTCCTTTAGAACTGCTGGCAGGCCCCCGGCATAAAATAGGTCTTCCATAAAATGTTTACCGGAAGGCT
>JBFHGV010000259.1:0-5469 GCA_041582955.1 Arenibacter sp. | reverse complement strand
GAGGCCGCGGATTAAAAGGTCCTGAAAACTGGGGAATGATAGAGGAATTGGCAGAAGTATTGGGAGCGGCCACCGCCTGTTCCAAACCTGTTTCGGATCTAGGTTGGAGACCTCACGGAGAGCACGTTGGACAAACCGGTAAACCGGTTGCCAGTAATCTTTATATAGCCATAGGTATTTCTGGTGCCATACAACACTTGGCCGGAGTAAGCGCCTCCAAAGTAAAAGTGGTGATCAATACAGACCCGGAAGCTCCGTTCTTTAAGGCCGCCGACTATGGCGTAGTGGGCGATGCTTTTGAGGTTGTACCCCAACTAATCGAAAAATTAAAGGAATTTAAGACGCAAAACGCTTAATTTTTGTTAAATTGTGCCCCTAAAGGGCTGCTCAAAATCACAAGGCCCATCCTGTATTTTGAACAGCCTTTTTTAGTTGATAAATTTCTATGAGTTTAGTAAGATTAAAAATAAAAGGGATATCCTATAGCCAAACGCAAAATGGCGCATATGCCCTTATATTGAATGAAGTTGACGGTGACCGTAAATTACCTATCGTAATTGGTGCATTTGAGGCACAATCCATTGCCATAGCACTAGAAAAAGAAATTAAGCCGCCAAGGCCTTTGACACACGATCTTTTCAAGAATTTTTCTGACCGGTTCGACATTGTAATAAAACAGGTCATTATCCACAAATTGGTGGATGGTGTTTTTTATTCCAGTATTATATGCGAACGGGACAAGATAGAAGAAATAATAGATGCCAGGACCAGTGATGCCATTGCATTGGCCTTAAGGTTCAATGCACCTATTTTCACCTACAAGACCATTTTGGACAAGGCGGGTATATTCTTAAAATTCTCTTCTAAAGAAAAAGACAAGGAAGATGCTGATGAAAGTATTATGGTAGATGAAATTCTTCAGGAAGGAGAAACCGTAGAAATAAATCCAAGTGGCTCTGAAGGTTATAAAGAACTAAGTCTGGAAGAATTGTATTCAGAACTGGACAAGGCGGTAGCCAGTGAAGATTACGAAAAAGCCGCCAAACTAAGGGACGAAATTTCCAAACGCAAATAGGTCATTTGAAGGATTTAAGATTTTATGGATGAGAAATAAACTCCCGGTTTTACTGGTATGCTGCCTTATAGCCTTTCCTTCCTTTGCCCAAGACATCGGCACTACCAGCCTTCTCCAAAATACGACCGCAATTATACCCAATGAGGGAGCTACATTCAACAGCATTTGGCGTGGTATCCTAGGAATGATTTCCTTGGTTTTTATTGCCTATCTTTTTAGCAATAACAGGAAAGCCATAAATTGGAAAACAACCAGTATTGGCCTATTGCTTCAACTACTGCTTGCTATTTGCATACTAATTGGCGAAAAAATTGGGTTCAATGCTTTTGGCTACAGGTTTGATCTTAGTTTTGTTTCCAAATTCTTTGAGTTTGGGGGTAAAATTTTTGTGAGCATTTTAGATTTCACAAGGGCCGGAAGTAAGTTTTTATTCGAGGGTCTGGTGGTAGACATGGACACTTTTGGCTTTATTTTCGCCTTTCAAGTACTTCCCACCATAATCTTTTTTTCAGCATTGACCTCTGTACTTTTCTATTTGGGAATAATACAAAAAGTAGTTAAGGCCTTGGCCTGGCTACTGTCTAAAACCTTAGGTATCTCCGGTGCCGAAAGCTTAAGCGTTACCGGAAATATATTTTTGGGCCAAACAGAAGCCCCCTTGTTGATAAAAGCCTACCTGGAAAAGATGAACCGATCGGAAATACTATTGGTAATGATTGGAGGTATGGCCACGGTAGCAGGAGCCGTCCTTGCCGCATACATAGGATTTTTGGGAGGAGACGACCCAGTACTAAGATTACAATTTGCCAAACATTTGCTGGCCGCCTCGGTTATGGCCGCCCCTGGTGCCATTGTCATTTCCAAAATATTATACCCACAGACCGAAAGAATAAATACCGATGTCCAAGTCTCCAACGAGAAAATCGGCTCTAATATCCTGGATTCCATCTCCAACGGAACCACGGAAGGATTAAAATTGGCCGTGAACGTAGGGGCTATGCTCTTGGTTTTTGTGGCCTTCATCGCCATGATAAATGGTATTTTGGATTGGACCGGCAATTTTACGGAACTAAACACCTGGATCGCAGCCAATTCACCCTACGACAAATTTTCATTGGAAGCCATATTGGGCACCCTTTTTGCCCCGTTAATGTGGTTGATAGGAGTAGATTCTTCAGACATTATGCTCATGGGCCAATTACTGGGCATTAAATTGGCAGCAAGTGAATTTATAGGATATATACAATTGGCAGAACTTAAGGACAACGCCAATATAATTCACTTTTCCTTTAACAAATCCATCATCATGGCCACTTATATGCTCTGCGGCTTTGCTAATTTCGCCTCTATCGGAATACAAATAGGGGGCATTGGATCTTTGGCCCCTGGACAAAGAAAAACGCTGTCCGAATTTGGAATGAAGGCCGTACTAGGTGGATCTATTGCTTCTCTGCTGTCTGCCACCATTGCAGGCATGATCTTAGGGTAACAGTAAAGACAGCCACAGCTTGCCCCTTACAAAAATTTAGGACCACCAACCCCGTTGATAAAAGTTTGATAACTTAGGCTAAAAACCAGTCCCCACAAAATGAGATTTGGCTAACTTGCCGGTAGATTTATTTGGCCACAAGACATAAAAAAAAGGCCAATGCTATTTTAAGAGGCTGGAACAAGACATATGAAACAATACCACGATTTACTACAACATGTACTGGATAACGGAACCCAAAAAGGAGATCGTACCGGTACCGGTACCAAAAGTGTATTTGGCTATCAAATGCGTTTCAATTTGGCTGAAGGGTTTCCCATGGTAACCACAAAAAAGCTTCATTTAAAATCCATTATACATGAGCTATTATGGTTTCTAAAAGGTGATACCAACATTTCATATTTGCAGGAGAACGGGGTAAGAATCTGGAACGAATGGGCAGACGAAAATGGCAATCTAGGGCCTGTTTACGGATACCAATGGCGTAATTGGAACGGGGACGAGATAGACCAAATCAAGGAAATAGTAGAAACACTAAAAAACAACCCCAACAGTAGAAGGATGTTGGTTTCTGCATGGAACCCCAGTGTATTGCCAGACACTTCCTTATCCTTTTCAGAGAATGTTGCCAACGGCAAAGCCGCCCTGCCCCCGTGCCACGCCTTTTTTCAGTTTTATGTTGCCGATGGAAAATTGTCCTGTCAGCTTTATCAAAGAAGTGCAGATATATTTTTGGGGGTACCTTTTAATATAGCTTCATATGCCTTATTTACACTTATGATGGCCCAAGTGTGTGGATTTGAACCCGGGGAATTTATTCACACTTTTGGCGACGCCCATATCTACAACAACCATTTTGACCAGGTACAACTACAATTGAGTAGAGACCCCAGACCCTTGCCAAAAATGGTCCTAAACCCTGAAGTCAAAAATATACTGGATTTCACATTTGAAGATTTTACATTGTTGGACTATGACCCACACCCTCATATAAAAGGAGCTGTGGCCGTATAACTTATAGCTACTGTAATGGCTTGAATACTACAGGGAAAAGCCCCTTGGTTCACTTTGATGCTAAAGCCCAGTACTATTCATTTGAGGCTAAACCTTTAACAATAGGGTTAAACTTGGTTTATATATATTCCTTAAATTTATAGGGATATATTTAAATTATGGTCTTAACCGATGAATTGACAGATTTTTTTTTAGAAACAAGATCCTATACAGAAATATTATGTGAACCTCTGGAAACCGAAGATTATGTGGTGCAGCCAATAGTGGATGTCTCCCCTCCTAAATGGCATTTGGGTCACACCACCTGGTTTTTTGAAGAGTTTATTTTAAAAAATTACCTGAAGGATTATAAAATCTATAACCCCAATTTTTCCTATGTTTTTAACAGCTATTATGAAACTGTAGGCAAAAGGGTAGTGCGTGCAGACCGTGGCAATCTATCAAGACCATCGGTATCCAAAGTATACGATTATAGGAAATATGTGACCCAACACATGGAAACCCTTCTTAGGAAACCTACCTCCAAGGAAGTTCAACACCTAGTGGAAGTAGGCATTCATCACGAAAAACAACACCAAGAGCTACTCCTAACAGATATTAAATATATTTTGGGAAACAACCCTCTTTTGCCGGTATATGCGGCCAACTACCGGGAGTACATCCAAGAAAAGCAGTCACAGCGCTGGTTATCCCTACCTGAGGGTGTTTATGAAATAGGACATGCCTCTAAAGATTTTTGCTATGACAATGAATTGGGGCGCCATAAAGTATACCTTCAGCCCTTTTCCATTTCCAACAGCCTGGTAACCAATTTGGAATATTGTGCTTTTATAGAGGACAATGGCTATAAAAACTTTAAACTCTGGCATGCAGAGGGATGGGACTGGGTGAAGGAACATAACATTAACGCGCCTTTATACTGGCATCTGATTAATGGCGAGTGGCATTATTACACTTTAAATGGGTTACAAAAAGTAGACCTACAATCCCCTGTTGCCCACCTGTCCTATTTTGAGGCCTTTGCCTTTGCGCAATGGAAAAATTCCAGACTGCCCACAGAGTTTGAATGGGAAATAGGTTCCCAATATTTTAAGTGGGGACAAAGGTGGGAATGGACAGAAAGTGCCTACCTACCTTATCCCAATTACAAGAAAGCAGAGGGTGCGCTAGGCGAATACAACGGAAAGTTCATGGTAAACCAAAAGGTGCTCAGGGGAAGCTCGGTTGCAACTCCCAATAAACACAAAAGACACACCTACCGCAACTTTTTTCAACCCCACCTACGATGGCAATATACCGGATTAAGGTTGGCCAAATAATTACGACTATAGATTTATGGAAGAACAAACTTTAACTAAAGCCAACCTTCAATTTGCACAAGAGGTTAAAAAAGGCCTTACCGAATTTCCGAAACACCTATCTTCCAAATTTATTTATGACCAGAATGGGGATAGGTTATTTCAAAAAATTATGGGTATGCCCTCCTATTATTTAACCAACTGTGAATACGGGACCCTGAAGAGAAACCGCAAGCAGATTGCAGAACTATTTACCAAAAACGCCAATTCCGTCAATTTAATAGAACTGGGCGCTGGTGATGGCAAAAAGACAAAACTATTGCTGGAGGAACTTTCCAACGGCAATACCAACTTTAAATATACACCCATAGATATTAGCCAGAATGCCTTGGACCTATTGCATTCCTCCCTGTCCCAGGAGTTCCCCTCCATTAAAGTTGATGCCTATCAAGGCACCTATATAGAATCCTTAAAAACCATAGGCAGCACAGATAATCATAAAAAAATTATACTATTCCTTGGCTCAAATATTGGCAACCTACTGCATGAGCAAGCCATTCTCTTTTTACAAGAATTGGAAAAAACCATGAATG
>JBFHGV010000258.1:0-5470 GCA_041582955.1 Arenibacter sp. | reverse complement strand
TCAAATAGAGAATGACGGTCTTCTTTTTGATGTCCAGTATAGGGCAGTCCGCCAACGAGTTATCTTCCAGCCATTTAAGAAATCTGTTTATTCTGCTCTAGTATTTTATGTAAGAATTGTCATTTAAAACGTTTCGTTTGGTATTTAAGGCCAGCTCAAATACTTCTCTTAAGGTTACAACTTCTGTTTCGATTTCCGTTGTTGTTGGTGCTGTTGGTGCTGTTGGTGTGGGTGCGGGAACTTGAATTGGCGTAACTATTGGTGCTGGCGGGATTAGTGGTGTTGAAAGTGGTTGCGCTTTAAGAAAGTCCGGAGTGGGCGTCTTGGGCACTACAGGTCTTATTGGTTGAGCGAGAGGTGCGGGTTCGGTTGTTTTTACCGGCGCTGCTTTTTCAACTATCCCCGTACTTGGTGTATTGCCCATAAAGGCCATTTCCAGTTCGGTATTGTCACCATAGGGATCAAATCCGGCCTCGAGCAATAAAAAAAGATTTCTTTGTATGGTCCTTAGGTGTGCTATCCTTTTCTTCATCTCCTTGTAGCTGTTGGCACCTGCCTTAATGTTGGTCTGCCTTTTTAATATTCCAGTTTCCGGATCCCGGAAAGAAAAGTAGACGTACCAATCTTTGTTCAGAGCTGCTTTTTTTGCGGTCGCGGAGAGTTTTGACCATTGATGAATATCTACCCCACCAGTATAGATCTTGGGTTCGGAATACTTCAATTTCATGTTGAAAACGTGTACGTTTGAGTGTACTTTGCGTAAAAGTAGGATAATATTGGACATAAAAAAAACGGATTGGGAGGACCCGATCCGTTGATTTTATTGGCCTTTCGGCTTAGTAGCGGGAACTGGACTCGAACCAGTGACCTTCGGGTTATGAGCCCGACGAGCTACCTACTGCTCTATCCCGCGATGTATGTTCAATGTACCTTAAGGGTACTGTCATTTTATATTTTTTCAGTCAGAGTAGGTACCCTGTCCTGAGCGTAGTCGAAGGATGCTGCTCTATCCCGCGATGTGCGTTTCCAAAACATTCAACTTGGCTCTAAACCCTCAGTTCATAATGCTGACTGAATTATTTCGGACTGCAAAGATACATGCTTTTTATGATTTCCCAAATCTATTTGAATAATTTAAATAAAAATATATTTAAAGTCTTAGAAAAGTTGATTTCTTGCCAATACCCCCAAACTCCGTCATTAATTGATTTAATTCTTATATTGTTAGAGTTCATCTTATTGCATATTTTTTTTCAACTTGTATTAATTACATTAACCAAAGAGAATCATGAAAATTAAACAGTTTGAATACGAACCCTTATCCCATTATTCCTACGCCCTAATAAGCAATGGGGAAATGGCCATCATAGACCCGGAGCGCAACCCTCTGCAGTATTATGCCTTTGCCAAAGTGAACAAGGCAAAAATTGTAGCTGTTATCGAAACCCATCCCCATGCCGACTTTGTAAGTTCGCATCTGCAAATCCACCAAGAAACGGGTGCAACTATTTACAATAGTGAAAAATTGGGGGCGGATTATCCGCACCAACCCTTTGACGAAGGGGATAGCATTACCATTGGAAAAGCTACCTTGACTGCCATAAATACCCCTGGCCATTCGCCGGACAGCATTACCATAATGGCCAAAGAAGGCAAGGAAACGGTATTATTTACGGGCGACACCCTATTTATAGGCGATGTAGGCCGTCCCGATCTTCGTGAAAAAGCAGGCAAGATGCAGGCCAAACGCCAAGAGCTGGCCGAGGCCATGTACCACACCATACAACATAAATTTAAAAATATGCCCGATGATGCGGTAGTCTATCCCGCCCACGGTGCCGGATCCCTCTGTGGAAAAAGTATGAGCGATGCCAACAGCAGTACCCTGGGCAATGAGCGCATGGGCAATTGGGCTTTTAAAAATCAGACCCAAGAAGAATTTGTAAACGAGTTATTGGACAGCCAACCTTTTATCCCTTCCTATTTTGGGTACAATGTGGATGTAAACAAGACGGGAGCTGCAACGCTTCGCAATGCCATTGCTGCCATACCTTTTAAGATGAATTCCACCACAGACGGACTCATCGTGGATGTGCGGGAGGAAAGCGAATTTAAAAAAGGACACCTAAAAGGAAGTATCAATATACAGGCGTCTTCGGAGGAGGATACATTCGAAACTTGGCTGGGCGCCATAGTAGCACCTGGGGAAAAATTTAGCTTGGTCATAGAAA
This sequence comes from Arenibacter sp., assembly GCA_041582955.1. GTDB lineage: Bacteria > Bacteroidota > Bacteroidia > Flavobacteriales > Flavobacteriaceae > Arenibacter. The sequence goes on along the minus strand of JBFHGV010000258.1, from coordinate 3,239 downwards.
AGCCCGAGGATTTGGAAATGATATTGCAGCGTGTGGCAAAAATTGGCTATGAAAAGGAATTGCAAAGGATACTGACCCTATCCGGGGAAAACTTAATAAAGACCAGGCAGTTGGATCTGGAAGATTTCAAAAAACACCCCAACAGTTACACCATCGTCGACATACGTAATAAAAGCGAGCTGGCCGAGGGCAAAATTTTTGATAGCGCCATTAACCACCCCTTAAACGAGCTAAGAAAAACCGCTGCCAACATCCCCGACAGCAAGCCTATTGTAGTACATTGTGCCGGCGGGTATCGCAGTGCGGCCGGTAGTAGCATTCTCGAAAGCGTATTGAAGAACGTTACCGTCTATGATCTAAGTAATGCCGTAGAGCAGTTTAAGGGTTGAAGTTGGAAACAGATTGCTTCACCACTTTGACAATGACGGTTAGGTGAAAAAGGAAACTTCAAAAAGGCATCCCAGACCCAATGAGCAACAGTAAACTCTGCCGGCGGGTTAATCCCATTCCATCTTTTAGGAAGGGCTAGTTTATAAAACAAAGACCCTATCCATTAAATTCCAATCGTATTGAAGAAGAATTTGGGTAAGGTCTATGGACATTCAATCCTAGTGACTAGGGAATAGGCATAAATTTATGGGTTTTGTGCTCTAGCATGGCTCACCAAATTCGTCAACCAAGAACCTCCTGCACACCAGTTTTCACTCGCGGACTCACTAGAAGCCACAGCCACAACATAGGGTCCATTGCTCCAAAAACCAAACATGGGTCCGCCCGAATTACCAGGGGTTAGATCGGCACGGGTACTCATTGACCTAGCAGGTCCAAGATCATACCATGGTTCATCCAACCTCGCATTTCTCTGAAACGTAGGCCGTATGCCTGAACCAATACTTCCAGGATACCCAATGTTCCACCAATAGGGTTCATTATCCCAGGCACTATTGTATGTGCGGGTGCCCATCCACCCAAATAGGTCGCCAATTCGTTGCGAAGTGACCAAGACCGCGTAGTCCTCATCTTGCTCAAACCAGCCTACCGTACCAGTTACTTTGGTGTAATACCAAATATTGGTTATCGCTGTGGAGGCTCTGACTGTGGCGCCAGACCTATGGACTTCTACGGTACCACCGGAATTCCCGGACCAATCCACAACATGACTGGCAGTCACTACATGCCGAGGGCCAACTATTACCCCAGATCCAGCCCCAGCAGCCGTAACCACGCGACAAATAGTACCCCAAGGATAGCTGAGATCATTGTAAATTCTCCGATCTTCAGGGCTAAACATGGTCAGCGGATTCGTTTCTTTACCTTTAAAAGTTATCCTGGGGACAATTGGTTTTTCGGCTCTTTCCGGAATAGGACTTTGGCCAAACCAAGAGGGCATCATGGGCACCGTGGAGGGCACTTCCAGCCTTTTATTTCGATCCGCCTTTAACTCATTAAATTTATAGGGTGTTGGTTCCGGCAAAAAAATGCTTTCCAGCTCTTTTGGGATTTTACCTTTGGGTGCTTGATTGAACTCTTTAAAAATGCGTTCGTACGATAAAGGTGGATCTAGATCCGGATATCTTTGTGACCCATCTTTTTTTGACTTGTCTTCTTTCATAATGTTACATTTAATTTTGTGGGATGCATTATTATTCTTTCCAATAACAACTATTCATGCTATTTAGAATAGTGCCTGACCGTCTGTTTAAATACCGTGTTGGAGGGTTTACGTATTTTGAAGAATTTTGTATTATAAATGTAGGAAAAAGATTAATCTATAAAAGTTTCAAATGTATGGTTAACAGCAGTTTATGTATAATTGGATACCTTTCATACACCTTCACCGAATAATGAAACCAGAGAAGTGATTTTTAAAAGCAATTTGAGCTATCTCTTAAACGAACTACGCAAAACCGCGGCCAAAATCCCTGACAGCAAGCCTATTGCAGTACATTGTGCCGGCGGGTATCGCAGTGCTGCCGGCAGTAGCATTCTCGAAAGCGTATTGGGGGGCGTTACCATTTTTGATCTTAGTGATGATGTGGGGCAGTTTAGGGGCTGAGCTAGATACGTTACAAGCCTGTCTATCGGTAGGTGGACTGAACAAAGTGTAGGGCGGCAATTTGTTGAATGGAACACAATTATATTGCCAGGGAAAAAGACCAAAACAGCATAACAGAGTACAAAAAAGGAATTGAGACCGAAACGCTGGATGCCTTAGTGGAGTGTTATAATGGACAAGTTATGTGCGGTATTCTAGAGGTACACCAACAAGCTTTATATTTAATAGTCATAAGACAGGAGCTTAAAGAAAGTCCTGCTTACCTATTAAAACATATAATGGGCCTAGTAGGCCCCATTTAAGTTGTTGATGGAAAAATTGGAATAAAAGGTATTAAACCTCAAGGCAAGCCTGTCTGCCGACAAAGGCAGGCCCTGATCCCAATAATAGGAATCGACTCAAGGGCCGAAGTATTGAACCTAGATCCCGCCGAAAAAGGCAGGATTAGTTCAACTTTCAATTTTCAGTGCGTTATACTGACTTCTCAAAATTGAGTTTCACTAATAAAGGAATAACGGGCGTTATCTACTTTAATCGATTTTGCAAAAATAAATTCACATATTAGCTATCTAAGAAGTTCGTTTACAAATTACTTGGTTGTAGTACTCCCCCCTCTTTACATCCATAAAATCAATACGGAATTTAAGCACTTTACGCACATTCAAATGTATTGAGGTACGTTCCAGATAAAATGGAAACATATGTTCCTGTACATATATCTGTACGTTAAACACAATTATGAGAAAACTCTATCTATGAAAAAAACCAATTGATTTCTTATTAGTTGCTTCAAAAAAGATTGAAAAATTCCATTTTAAATTTTCCGAAAAAAATCCATTAGAATTAGATTATTCATCTCTTTCTCCAATTGCCTGTAGCCTTCCCAAAAAATGTGGTGTATTTTACAAAATTAGTATTAGCATAGTATGCATTTAGCGGCCATAACACCAGTAATGTTGTGAATAAAAAGGACCAATGGCCCCGTAAGCGGCATAAATTATTATCTCCTTATAAATCTGGGGCCTTAGGAATTCAAGATGAGTTTTAATTGTTAACTTTATAAAGGCCAATAGTTAAACCACCGAAAATGAACCCACTGAAATTAGTCCTTGTTTTTTTATGTTTTACTTTTTCGTTCCATTGTCTTTGCCAAAATAGTACAGCTTCCATTAAGGTTACGGTT
>JBFHGV010000257.1:0-5473 GCA_041582955.1 Arenibacter sp. | reverse complement strand
TTCCTGTAAGTTAAAAACCTTTCTCCCTGCCATAAATCTATTCTTATAAAATGTATAAAAAAGTAATATAGTACAAAATTGATAGCTATTTATGTATTTTAACAACATCTTTGAAGCCTATAACTTAGCGTCATGGAAACAAAAAGATCAAATTTTATCAAGGAAGGATTTATTAAGATAGACCAATAAATAACACCAGAAGAGCTGGACACCATAAGGACCGTATACGATAAATTATTGCAGGACAAAATCAATACCGCCCACCTAAGAAGTGACCTCGCCGGCGCGGATAATAGTGCCAACAGAAAGGTGGAGCGCATTACCCAAATCATGAGGCCCAGCAGCGTAGCTCGGGAACTTGTTAAAAATACTGCTTATAAAAAAGCGGAACAATGGGCCAAAGATCTACTAGGTGAGGATATGGAACTGGATTTTGACATGATGATCAACAAGGCCCCAAATACCAACACCCCAACTCCTTGGCACCAAGATGCTGCCTATTGGATTGCTATGCCCGATAAAAGATCGGCCAGCTGTTGGATAGCGTTGGATGAAGTATACGAGGAAAATGGGTGTATGTGGTTTATCCCTAAAACAGAGACAGCGGGCAAACCCGTTCTACCCCATAAAAACCTACCCAATGGGGGCGCCCTATATTGCGAAACCGACGGCTCTAAGGCCAAGAGCGTTCCCCTAAATCCCGGTGGATGTACTTTTCACGATGGCTTTACGCTTCATTTTAGCCAGGGAAATTCTACCCAAACCCAAAGAAGAGCTTTGATCCTAAACTTTAGACCAAAAAAAATGATCGAATTTGAAAGGGAGCAAGGCGTAGATCATACCGGGGAAAGAAAGCAGAGAAATTAAAACAATACAATGCATGCAAATTAAATTTATATATCCACGTTGGGGAAGTTCAAATTTACCATGGTCCGTTTTTTTAAAGAAGATAAAGAATGCCGGTTATCAGGGCGTAGAGATAGACCTTCCCTTAGACAGTATTAAAAAGAAAGAAATATGTTTCATGCTGAAGGATTTGGAGCTCGATTTCGTGGGTCAGCATTGGGAAACCAAAGAGATAAATTTTACCAAGCACAGGGATAGTTTTAGAAGACGGCTCTATAATTTGGCCGAAGCCCAACCCCTGTTGATCAACTCCCACACTGGGATGGACTTTTTCCCCTTTGCTGAAAATGCCGATCTTATTGAAACCGCCCACGAAATAGAATTGGAAACGGGAGTACCTATAACCCATGAAACCCATCGGTCACGCTTCGCATATGCTGCCCATGCGTGTTTGCCCTATTTGGAGGAATATCCATTTCTAAAACTCACTTCCGATCTTTCCCATTGGTGTTGCGTTGCCGAATCCATGCTGGAGAATCAACCAAAAGCGGTTCAGAAAGCTATTGCACATACCTACCACATCCACGCCAGGGTAGGGTCGGCCCAGAGTCCACAGGTAATTGACCCTCGCGATAGCCATTACAAAAAGGAACTGCATCAGTTTCTAAGCTGGTGGCAGCTGATGATCCAAAATGCAGTGGCCAACAACCGTTCCCATATTAGCATTACCCCGGAATATGGTCCGCCCCCCTATGCCCTCTACAATCCCCACACCCAAAACCTGCAAGGGAATCAGTGGGAAACAAACACCTTTATACGAGAAAAGATTTTAGAGAACAACACAACAGACTTGATCAAATAATAGTTCTCTTAAAGCTCATTTTTCATGATTAAAAATACCCAATGCTAATTGTTACGACCAATTAGTGCAAAAATAATATTACTTTTTGACAAAATACCACCACCTCAACCAATTAAAATCCTTTTTACATCGATTACAACATGCTGTTAGTGAGCTCCTAGATGTCGTTTGTCGATATCTTTTTCCGCTTTAACAAATAGTTAAGAATTTTAATAACAACGAACGAGGGCTATGTCCTCGTAAAATCTAACTAAACTAACATAAATCGTATGAACAAGAAGATTAATTTCTTTTTAATGGCTTTTGCTATGCTCTGTTTAAATGCAGCTATAGCACAAAGCAAGACAGTATCTGGCTCCGTTACGGATGCAAATGATGGTAGCCCGTTACCGGGAGTAAGTATTGTGGTACAAGGAACCACAAATGGAACACAGACCGATTTTGATGGCAATTACAGTATAGAGGCTTCTTTGGGCGACGTCCTGGTATTCTCCTATATTGGAATGAAATCCCAGACTACAACCATTGGTAATTCAGACACTATTGATATTGCCTTGGCGGAAGATGCCAGCCAATTGGACGAGGTAGTTGTAACGGCCTTGGGAATTAAACGTGAGGAACGCGCTTTAGGCTATGCGGTCTCTGAGATAAAAGGGGATGAAATTGCCCAAACCGTACAGATCAACCCCGTTAATTCCTTACAGGGTAAAACGGCCGGGGTACAAATTAGTACAACTTCTGGCGGAACTTTTGGGGGTACCAGAATAACCGTAAGGGGTAATTCTACCTTTGACCAGAACACACAGCCCATATTTGTGGTAGACGGTGTAATCATGGACAACGACATCAGCGGCCAAAGTGGTGCTGACTGGGGGAACCAACTAAAAAACCTAAACCCGGATGACATTGAATCCTTTTCCATATTAAAGGGTGCTGCGGCCTCTGCACTGTACGGGTCCCGTGCTATTAACGGGGTGGTAATTGTTACCACCAAATCTGGTCAGAAACGCAAGGGTCTAGGTGTCAGCATTAATCAGACCGTAGGTGTAAGAACGGTCTATGACTCTCCTGATTTTCAAAACCAATACGGATCTGGCCTTACTGCGGGAGGCTTTAGTTTTGTCACCAACGGTCCCAATACCAGAACTAGGGACGACTCCCATGACACCAGTCAATTTTTCACCTACGATCTGGATACAGGCCTGCCCTCTATGGCCTTTGACTCCTATGAAGAGCATGCCGCCAGTTGGGGACCTCGCTTTGACGGACAGGAAATTATAGATTATGACGGGTCTAGGGCTACTTGGACAGCCCAGCCAAACAACTACAAGGACTATTTTGACACCGGATTCGTAAGAAATACCAATGTGGCCATTGATGGTGGCAGTGAAACAGGTAGCTTCCGTCTTTCTTTCTCTAACTTCTCCGAATCTGGAGTGGAATTGAGAAACGACTTTGACAAAAACTCCATTAGCTTTAAAGGGGCCCATGATTTAATAAAAGACAAATTAACCGTTAGTGCGGCAATGCACTATACGCGCTCCAAGGCAAAGAACCCCTTACAGCCTGGAGGACTTTCCCATTGGTTCCACGATGGCTTCCCCAGAAACTATGACGTAAACAAGTGGAAGAACAACTACTTGGACGTAGATGGTGGGGTACCACACCCCTATGGAAACAACTATAACTATACCAGAATGAGCAGGATCTGGGCGCATGCACTTGAGGATGATAATACCCGTACCGAAGGCTCCTTTATTTCCAACATCAATTTAAACTATAAGATATCGGATCATATTTCGGCAACCCTTGAAGGCAACGTTAACCAATACACCTACAATCAAGAAAGTAAGACTTTTGCCGATAATAGGGACCGACTTAACGGATCCTACTATTTTGGTAATGGAGAGAAATTTCAACATAGCTTCTCTGCCAAAATGTTCTTTGATAAACAGGTTAATGACAACATACAAGTGGATCTATTATTAGGAGGGGAACTATGGACCTCCAAGGAACAGAGTCAGTATGCCAATACCACTGGAGGCTTTAAGATTCGTGATTTCTATGCCTTGGCCAACTCCAAGGATGCCATTAATGCCGATGGCGGTATTGGCCCGAGAAAAAAAATCAATTCGGTCTATGCCTTTTTAAATACCAGCTATAAACGAGATCTTTATTTAAGCGTTACCGCTAGAAACGACTGGTCCTCGGCCTTGGTATACCCCAATGGTGATGGGAACAATTCCTATTTTTATCCGTCTGCCAGTTTGGGGTGGGTAAGTTCAGAAACCTTTGAACTACCAGACTTCATATCCTTTGCCAAACTTAGAGCCTCTTACGCCATTGTGGGTAACGACACTGATCCGTACAGCCTAAGCACAGGATTTGTAGCGGATAACTTTAGCGCAAATCCAGATTTGAACATGTTTAGGTTTGAGGACAACACTGCCGTCTCCATTAACCTAAAACCAGAAAAGAAATACTCTTTTGAGACGGGACTGGACCTTAGATTCTTTAACAACCGTATTGGTTTGGATGTGGCCTACTACAAGGACAACACCAAGAACCAGATTATCCCCCTACAAGTACCATCCGAGTCTGGAATAGAGAATCAGCTTATCAATGCGGGCAATCTACAGAACCAAGGTGTTGAGGCTGCCTTGAATCTAAAATTAGTAGACAGTCCCGATTTTGGTTGGGACCTAGGTGCCAATTACACCCACAACAGGGATAAAATTATAGAGCTGGCACCCGGAATAAATGAATTTAGACTTTTTGGAAACCCTGATGATTCCAATTCGGCAACGGCTTCCTATGCCTATGTAGGTGGCAATTACGGTGATTTGGTTACCAGAAGGGGGTACGACTATTATGATGGCTCCAACACCAATAACCACGGCATTCCGGTATTGGCCAATAGAAACGGCTGGTCTGTAGCCTACCCCATTGGAATTCAGAACAAGGACTCCCTCTACGTTATGGGGAATATGCAGGCCGATTGGTATGGTGGCATGAACACTTCCTTACGATACAAGCGCTTACGTTTAAGCGCTATTGTAGACGCCAAATTTGGAGGTGAGATTTACTCTGCAGATGCCCGCTACGGACTGCACCAGGGTGTTCTAAAAAGCTCATTGCCCAACAGGGATGCCTCCCAAGGTGGCATTACATGGACCAGTGAGGGGCAGGGACAAAACTTCTACGGAAAAACATATGAGGACGGGTACATCCCCAACGGTGTATTTCCAGATGGTACCACCGTTACCTCAGGGCCAGCAGACAATAGAACCAGTGTAGATGTTGGGGGCTTGACCTATCAACAGGCCTACGACCAAGGTCTTGTGGAACCAACGCACTGGTCCGGATATGTATATCGTTGGACTTCTGCCAGTACAGGAACCCCTATAACCGGGGTATACACCTCTAGCTGGGTAGCCCTAAGGGAAATAACGTTGACCTATGATGTACCTACGGCTGTATTGGACAAACTATTTGTCAAGAGTGCCTCTATGGCTTTGACCGGCAGGGATTTAGGGTACCTATACAATTCCTTGCCAGACAATATTAACCCTACGTTAAGTAGCAATGCTGCGGCGAATCCTTTACAGCAAAAGTCATCGCCATACATTAGATCTATTTCTTTTTCGTTAAAACTCAATTTCTAAATTTGAAAATTTCAAACATGAAAAAAGTATTCTATATATTAATCGGCCTGGTAATTTTTACCGGTTGTGACGACGATTTTGCTTAATTCAATACCAATCC
>JBFHGV010000256.1:0-5521 GCA_041582955.1 Arenibacter sp. | reverse complement strand
GGAGCGAACAAAATTTACAATGGACTCCAATATGTCGGCTTCTGTAATCAAGGTCTTCGTAGATCTTTTTAACAAAGGATTGATATACAGGGGCTATAGAATGGTAAACTGGGATCCGGAGGCAAAGACAACCTTGTCCGATGAAGAGGTGATATATGAGGAAAGACAAGGCCTGTTGTATTATCTGTCCTATAAGATTGAAGGGACATCGGAAACCGTAACGATTGCCACGACCAGGCCGGAGACTATTTTGGGGGATACCGCTATTTGTATTAACCCCAATGACGAACGATATGCCCATTTAAGGGGTAAAAAGGCCATAGTTCCTATCTGTAATAGGGTAATCCCCATTATTGAGGACGAATATGTGGATGTGGAATTTGGTACGGGATGTCTTAAGGTTACTCCGGCTCATGATGTTAATGATAAGGCCTTGGGGGAAAAGCATCAATTGGAGACCATTGATATATTTAACGAGGATGCCAGCCTTAACAGTTATGGGCTACATTATGAAGGGCAAGACCGGTTTGTGGTACGTAAGGCTATCTCCAAGGAATTGGAAGAAAAGGGCTATTTGGTAAAAACAGAGCAGCATATAAATAAAATTGGTACTTCAGAGAGGACCAAGGCGGTCATTGAACCAAGATTGTCCGATCAGTGGTTTCTAAGTATGGAGAAATTGGCCAAACCCGCTATAAAGGCTGTTCTGGAAGATGGGGAGGTGAAACTTTTTCCCAAAAAATTTGAAAATACCTACCGTCACTGGATGGAGAACATTCGGGATTGGAATATTTCCAGGCAGTTGTGGTGGGGGCAACAAATACCAGCCTATTATTTTGGTGATGGTCAGGACGATTTTGTGGTTGCGGAGACCCCTGAGCAGGCTTTGGAACTGGCAAGAAAGAAATCTGGAAACCCGGATTTGACCTTGGAGAGCCTTGTGCAAGACGAAGATGCACTGGACACCTGGTTTTCATCCTGGATTTGGCCTATTAGCGTGTTTAACGGTATTCTAGAGCCAAATAATAAGGAAATAGAATATTATTATCCCACCAATGATCTGGTCACAGGTCCCGACATATTGTTTTTCTGGGTTGCCAGAATGATTGTTAGCGGCTATGAGTATAGAGATGAACGACCTTTTCAGAATGTGTACCTCACAGGGTTGGTTAGGGATAAGCAAAGACGCAAAATGTCCAAATCCTTGGGGAATTCACCCGATGCACTTAAGTTAATTGAAGATTACGGGGCAGATGGGGTGCGTGTAGGGCTTTTATTGAGCTCCGCAGCGGGCAATGACCTAATGTTTGATGAGGCTCTTTGTCAGCAAGGGAAAAACTTTGCCAATAAGATTTGGAACGGGTTCCGATTGCTAAAGGGCTGGGAAGTGGCCGATTTGCCACAGCCAGAGGCTTCCAAATTGGGGATTGAATGGTACAAGGCCAAATTCAATAAAACCTTGGCTGAGATTGAAGATCATTTTAGTAAATACAGAATTTCCGATGCCTTGATGGCCATTTATAAGCTGGTATGGGACGATTATAGTTCTTGGTTGTTGGAGATTGTAAAACCGGCATATCAAAGCCCCATAGATAAGACTACCTATGATGCCGTAATCCAAATATTTGAGGAGAATTTAAAATTGTTGCACCCCTTTATGCCTTTCCTTACGGAAGAGGTTTGGCAGCATATTGCTGAACGTAGCCCGGAGGAGGCTTTGGTGGTGGCCCAGTGGCCAATTTTGCAGCCTGTTGACGAGGAGCTTATTGAGGAGTTTAATTTTGCCTCCGATGTGATATCAGGTGTGCGCACCATACGTAAGGAAAAGAATATACCTATGAAGGAAGCTTTGGAATTGTCCGTGCTTAACGATGGGGGTATCACCAAGGACTGGGATGTGGTAATAGCTAAATTGACCAATATTTCCAACATCACTTATATAGAGGCTGCTTTGGATGGGGCCCTAACCTTTAGGGTGAAGTCTAACGAATACTTTGTTCCAATACATGGGGCAATTGATGTTGAGGCAGAAATGGAGAAGTTGGAAGGTGAGTTAAAGTATACCAAAGGCTTTTTGGCCTCGGTACGTAAGAAACTTTCCAATGAACGATTTGTAAGCAACGCTCCGGCCCAAGTAATAGCATTGGAGCGTCAGAAGGAGGCCGATGCCATTGCCAAAATAGAGACCTTGGAAAAAAGCTTGGCTAGTTTAAGGTAATATATAGCCTTTTGATTCTTGGAGTATTTAAATAGCAACCAACCATTCTAACCCTTATAAAAAACGCAATGTTATGACCAAAAAAGTAATTCAGACAGGAATTCTTTCATTCGGAATGTCGGGTACCTTGTTTCATGCCCCTTTTTTAAGGGAACATCCTGGTTTTCAATTAAGGGCAGTGGTGGAAAGGAGTAAAAAACGAGCTCAGGAACACTATCCCAATATAAAGAGCTACGATTCGGTAGACGAATTGTTGAATGATGGGGAAATAGAATTGGTAGTGGTCAATACACCCAACCAGACTCATTTTGATCTGGCCCTAAAAGCTCTCCGTGCCAATAAACACGTATTGGTAGAAAAACCCTTTTGTGTAACCTCTTTGGAGGCCCAACAATTATTTGCTGAAGCAAAAAGGGTGGGCCGCAATATTATGGCCTATCAGAACAGAAGGTATGACAGCGACTACCTTTCGGTTAAGAGCGTTGTGGAATCTGGAAAATTGGGCAGCTTGGTAGAGGTGCATATGAGGTATGATAGATACCGACTAAAAATTAGCGATAAAATCGCCAATGAGACTGCTCCCGGTGGAGGGGTGTTATATGGTTTGGGTCCACATTTGTTGGATTCGGCAATTTCACTTTTTGGTTGTCCCCTGGAATGGACAAAACACACGGCAGAATTTAGGCCCAATACCAAGGTAGATGATTATGCCCATGTTCATTTGGTGTATCCAAAAGGTCTTCAAGTGTTTTTAACTACAAGTTTAATGGTGGCAGAACCTTTACCGGCTTTTGTACTTAATGGTACCAAGGGTAGTTATATTAAAGAGCGGACCAACATCCAGGAAGAGCAATTGATGAAGGGTGTTAGTCCGGCAGACCCGCTGTTTGGTATTGAGGAAGCTGATATGGCTGGTAAGCTTACTACCTTTTCGGAGGATGGTGAAAAACAGTTAGTTGAAATTAAGTCGGTAAAATCGTCCTATATCAATTTATTTGAAGATGTATATAAGACTATTGTGGACGGCGTGCCATATCCTATAACGGAGGAGGATATTCTGCAGCAAATGGAAATTTTGGAAGGGTAAAATTGCCTTGGGTCCGCGCATGCGGCCATTTGAGAATAATTTAAGTGCGTATTGCAATAGGTGTCTGCCCCTTGTTGTGAAAGATTATAAGCTCCTAGCTTTTTAAATCGTATATTTATAAAAGGATTAATAGGTGCTGTTAATTGATTTTGCGGGCTAAATCAATTTTGGACCTGTAAAAAAAGACGCAATGTCCAAATTACCAAAGAGCCATACGTTTTTGGATGTTTCAGATTATGGAAGGTACATTGCCAAGTTAATAGCTAGGGGATTGCAGGATACAAGTATTACCCCTATCCATGTAACCATAGCATTTTTTGTTTCCGGCCTTCTTGCCATTTGGTGTATATTATTTACATATTATTGGGCGGCGGCCTTTTTTTTAATTCTTAAGTCTATATTGGATGCTGCAGATGGTGAATTGTCCAGACTAAAGAATACACCTTCGTATACCGGTAGGTATTTGGACTCTGTAAGTGATATAGTGTTGAATATCCTTCTTTTCCTAGTAATATGGTATACCACGGATGCCAAATTGATGATGGCGCTTCTTGCCCTTTTTGGAATGCAATTGCAGGGAACCTTATACAACTACTATTACGTAATTTTAAGAAATAGGTTTAAGGGGGATGTTACCAGTAGGGTTTTTGAAACTACCGCTCCAGTAGCCTTGGAGGGAGAATTGCAAAGCAACGTAAACATCCTTTTTTGGTGGTATAAGGCTTTGTACGGAAATTTTGATAGAATAATATATATACTGGATCCAAGAGCCTCTGACGGAGGTGAAATTCCTAATTGGTTTATGACATTGGTGTCTACCTTTGGCCTTGGTTTTCAATTGTTGCTTATTGCCCTCATGTTGGTTTTGGGTTGGATAGATTATGTAATCCCACTGTTTATGGTCTATACATTGTTTGTCTTTATGTTTATAGGTATACGCAGGGCACTGTAATAGGTATAGTGATTTTTCTATTTTCTTCAATATGGCCATACTAAGAACCTTGTACGACGTTTATTTTGCTTGCTGTACGAGTACGTAATTAAAGTGTGTGCTTACACATTTCTTTAGTTTTGTTGGGTATTCCGTTGTATGTTTTTGCTGAATTTTGTCTATATGTCATCTATTTATTTATATTTGTGTGCCTACACACTTTTGTAAATAGTTTGTATTCATGTAATTATAGCTCTTTTTAATGGCTAAGAACAAAAAAACTACAATTCAGGATTTGGCAAATTATGCCAATGTCTCCATAGGGACCATTGACCGGGTGATTCATAATAGGGGTAAGGTGTCAGAGGCCAAAAGGAAGAAAGTTGAAGAAGCCATAAAAGAATTGGGTTTTAACCCCAACCTTTTGGCAAGAACCTTGGCTCTGGGACAGCAATTTATGGTTTGCAGCCTACTGCCTGAAGCGAGTTCCCCTGAAAGCTATTGGACATTGCCCAAAAAAGGAATAGCCCAGGCCGTGGAGGGGCATAGGGATTTTGGAATGCAGTTGGAAGCCTTTGAATACAGTTTGTTTGATGAAGCAAGTTTTGTTAACATGGCCGACACCATTCTAAAAAGAAATCCCAGTGGAGTGATTCTGGCTCCCTTGTTTGAAAAGGAAAGTCTCAATTTTATAGATAAATTAGAAGAAAGAGATATCCCGTATGTCTTTATAGATGCCAATATAGCCAATAGAAAAAATCTCAGTTATATTGGTCCGCATTTAAAGGGCAGTGGGTTTATGGCTGGAAAATTATTGAATTCTATTTTGGGGCCTTCAGATGACATTCTCATAATACATATTGTAAAGGGCCTAGAGAATAGTGCTCATACCGCCTTTGTAGAAAAGGGTTTTAGGGAGTTTTTTCAGGCCATGGAGGGCAAAGTTAAGAGAAAGATAAGCTCTATTACCATCCCCACTACCGTGGTGAGCGAATTAAACCGGGAGCTAACAAAATACTATATAAAAAACCCAGGGGTAAAAGGGGTGTTTGTTAGCAACTCCAGGGCGCATTTGATCTCCAAGTATCACACGCTACACGATCTGGATATTAAAGTGGTTGGTTTTGATACCGTTCCCGGTAACCTATCCGAACTTAAAAAGGGGCATATAGACTTTATTATTTCACAGAGACCAGTTTTTCAAGGGGTTGCTGCAGTAAAGGTGCTATTTGATTTTTTTGTCTATAAGAAAATACCGGAATCTATACAGTTTGTACCCTTGGAT
>JBFHGV010000255.1:0-5534 GCA_041582955.1 Arenibacter sp. | reverse complement strand
TTAAACAAGCCGTATAGGTAAGTAGCCCTTAATGTGTTTAAAGCCCCAATAAAGAAATTAACTCGTCCATTTCCACAAAGGATTTAGTGACTTCCTTTTCAAATTTAGGGTCTTCATTGAGCAGGGCATAACCGTAGACATCAAAGCCGCCGGAGGTAGCTGCTTTGGCCCCTTTATAAGAGTCTTCTATTACCAGACAATCTTTGGGCAAAAACCCCATGGTCTTGGACGCATGAAGATAAATTGCAGGATCGGGCTTCCATTTTCCAATATCGTAGCAACTAAAAATATTGGTAGTAAAGAACGATGACAACCCGGCAGTAGACAAATTCCTTCTTATCTTTTCCTGGGGCCCGCTTGAGGCTACACAGAATGGCACCCTTAATTTCCCCAACACCCTTTCTACACCATCAACAGCCTTCAATTGGCTGGAAAATACATCATATGACCTTTTGCGGTATTTGGGTTCAAAATCTTCCGGCAAGGGTCTTTTAATAATAGCCTCCATCTTGTCCATGGAATCCTTTAAAAATCCGCCTTTAAAGTGCTGCATGGCATAGTCAAGATCTATGCCGGCTCCATATTCATTGGCCATATCCACAAACACCTGATTGCCCAATACCTCACTATCTACCAGTACCCCATCACAATCAAAAATAATACACTTATAAGCCTTCATTTGCCACTTTCGCTATTATGGTGTAGAATTGGACACCTGCAGTAATTTTCCATTATAAAATTTATTCCCGGACAATGCAAAATCCTTAATATAGGTCGCCATTTCCAAAGCCGAGGTTGGAGCTTCATACCCTGGGAAAGCCTCTTCCAACATCTCGGTCTGCACCGCCCCCAAAGCCAATACATTAAAAGACGGCCCTGTTTCTTTAAACTCCTCTGCCCATAATTCTGTCATAGTAATAACGGCCCCTTTACTGGAGCTATAGGCAGATAACCCGGGAAATTTAACACTACCTTGCACACCACCCATAGAGCTAATTGTAACCACATGTCCCGTTTTCGGCATCAACGGCAACACCTTTTGGGTTATATGGGCCACTCCAAATACATTTACCCTATAAACCTCTTCAAATGCGTCCATCCCAGTATCCAAAAACGGCTTGTTCAATAGTTTTCCCGCATTATTGATCAGTACATCAACCTGTTTCCAGTTATCACTGATGAACTCTTCCAATTGCTCATAGTCCTCCCTTTTGGATAGATCAAAGGGAAAACCGGATATATTTTTATGTCCTAGGTCCAATATAGGAGCGGCGTTCCTTGATAAGGCCAGCACCTTATGTCCGTCATCCGCGAACAACTTAGCCAACTCAAAACCAATCCCCCTGCTACTCCCTGTAATTATGATATTTGCCATTATTTATATTCTATTTCCCTTGTAGGGGCATCAACAATCTTTTCCAAAACCGGAATGGTTTTATTTACTAGTAAGGCCATGTGCTGTACATCCATTATAGACACCTCATCGCCTACCTTATGGTAATGGTCAAAGTTGGTAAAATCAAAAGTACAAAAGGTCTGTGAAGGAACTCCAAACTCATTATGAAATGGATAATTATCGGACCTTTTGAACAAATTATATTCTTTGGCAGTTGGCAGGAACCCTACCAATTTATCGCCGGAATAAGCGTTGCAAATTTCCGCCAGATTAGACTCCTCATAGCCTGTGACATACATAAAATAGTCTTTTCCCCGCAAAGGCACACCAACCATTTCAAAGTTGAGCATGGCGTACAAATCCAAATTTTGCCCTTTAAGCTTTTTGGCCAAATGCTTTGATCCCAAAAGTCCCTTTTCTTCGGCACTGAACAAGGCAAAAATTATGCTTCTCTTATTACTTCCATTTTCTGCAAAATATCTGGCAAATTCCAACACCGCGGTTGTGCCAGAGGCATTGTCATTGGCTCCGTTAGCCACATGATCCCCGGACACAGGGGCTGCAGTGCCTATATGGTCATAATGCGCCCCAAGGATTACAAATTCCTTTTTTAAATTTTCATCATTGCCTTCCAAATACCCCACTATATTATAAGCTGGTTTGTCAAAATTGGACAGGGTATCCTTATAGCTATCAAAATAAGGAGCTACACCGCTATTTCCAAAAATATCTTCTATATATGTTGCCGCCTTTTCTATGCCCTCGGTACCAGCTTCCCTTCCCATTAAATCATCTGAAGCCAGGTAACTTATAATTTTCCCAACTTGTTCCCCGGAGGAGAAATTTACGACCAAACTGCTTTTTTCTGTATCAACAGTATTTTTCTGCAAACCCCGCTCATCAGTAATATCCACAGCAGCTACGGACCCACGCGGTTCGGCTACTGTGTCCTTTACCTGGCCTCCCCTACAACCCAACATAAGGGATAGGACTGCTAGCCCTCCTATTGTTAACACCTTATAATTCATAGTTCAATATATTAATTCAACGGTTTTATGCAATAGTTATATAGCATTGCGATTTTTATAGCACTTCCAAGGACAAAAGTATCGGATTGTGATATACCTCTAAAACAAAAAAGCATCCCGATAAATTTAGGATGCTTTTCTTATAATTATCTTAAGCTTGTTTCTTTATAACCCAGAAAAAGCAAATCTGATTTATGTCCTATGCCAACATAGTGACCGGATTCTCTAGATAAGACCTCAAGGTCTGCAAGAATTGAGCACCTGTAGCTCCATCAACCGTTCTATGATCGCAGGCCAATGTAACTTTCATAGTGTTGCCCACTACGATCTGACCGTTTTTAACAACGGGTTTTTGAATGATGGCCCCTACTGATAAAATAGCGGAATTAGGCTGGTTTATAATGGAGGTAAATTCAGAAATCCCGAACATCCCCAAATTGGAAACCGTAAATGTACTGCCCTCCATTTCGGCCGGACTTATTTTTTTGTTCCTTGCTTTACCTGCCAAATCCCTTACGGAGCCACCTATCTGTGTTAGGCTCATTTGATCTGCAAATTTTAGCACGGGAACCAAAAGCCCATCATCTACTGCAACCGCAACACCAATATGTATATGTTGGTTATACCTTGTAGTATCATTGTTCCATGACGTATTAACCTGTGGATGTTTTTTCAAGGCCATGGCACATGCCTTAACTACCATGTCGTTAAAAGACACCTTGGTATCTGGCAAATTATTGATTTGCTCCCTAGACAACTTGGCATGGTCCATATCCACCTCTATAGTTAAATAATAGTGTGGTGCGGAAAACTTGGATTCTCCCAAACGCTTGGCAATAACCTTGCGCATTTGGGAATTTTTCACATCCTCTGTTCCTTCAGTGCCAACCGGTAAATTAATGGGTGCTGCAGCAGGTGCTTTAGCAGCAGCAGTATCTACTTGGGCAGCTGATTTTTGTTTAGGCTGGTATTCCTCAATATCTTTTTTGATTATCCTTCCCTGATCGCCACTACCTTTAACATCTTCTAAATTGATCCCTTTTTCCTTGGCAATTTTCTTTGCCAATGGAGAAGCAAAAATGCGCTGACCGTCTTTGGCCGCTGGTGTGGAATCCTGGCTACTGGTGGATGTACTTTCTGTTTTTTTGGTTTCCTCGGCAACAGCTGCCTTTTTGGCGGATGTACCTGACCCGGCACTCAATACAGCCTCCACATCGGTACCTTTGGGCCCAATGACGGCTAGTACAGAGTCTACAGGGGCGGTCTCCCCCTCTTGGATCCCTATATGCAATAAATTACCAGCGTAGAAAGACTCAAATTCCATAGTAGCCT
The DNA here is from genome assembly GCA_041582955.1 of Arenibacter sp. Lineage (GTDB taxonomy): Bacteria > Bacteroidota > Bacteroidia > Flavobacteriales > Flavobacteriaceae > Arenibacter. The sequence continues at coordinate 1,778 of JBFHGV010000255.1, read as the reverse complement.
TATCGGTTTCTATCTCGGCCAGGATATCACCTTCCTCAACCTCATCGCCTACTTTCTTCAACCAAGTGGCCACGGTTCCTTCTTCCATGGTGTCACTAAGGCGAGGCATTTTTACAATCTCTACACCTTCAGGGATTTCAATCGCTTCGGTCTTGGCCTCAGCAGGCTCTTCTTTTACCTCTTCCGCTTTTTCCGCTTCCGCTTCAGATGAGGAGGCGTTCAATAAGCCAGAAATATCCTCTCCCTTTTCTCCAATAATGGCCAAAAGCGAATCTACTGGTGCGGTATCCCCTTCTTGTATCCCGATATGCAACAAGGTACCTTCATTGAAGGATTCAAATTCCATTGTAGCCTTATCGGTTTCAATTTCCGCCAATATATCTCCCTCTTCAACCTTATCACCTACTTGTTTTAGCCACTTAGCAACAGTCCCCTCTTCCATGGTATCGCTAAGTCTCGGCATATTTATTACTTCTGCCATTTACTTATATTTTATGTTGTACAAATGGATAATCCTCTTGGTCGTATACCATATCATATAATTGGTTTACTGGTGGGTAATCTGATTCCTCCGCAAATTTTTCACATTCGGAAACCAGTTTCTTAACCCTTGCATCTATTTCCTTAATTTGGTCATCCGATGCATATTTCTTTTCTTTGATTACCGACAACACCTGTGTTATGGGATCTATTTTCTTGTATTCCTCTACCTCTTCCTTAGTTCTATAATGTTGCGCATCGGACATGGAATGACCCCTATATCTGTAGGTTTTCATTTCCAAGAAAGTTGGACCACCACCAGATCTGGCACGTTCTATAGCTTTGCTCATTTCCTTGGCTACGGTTACGGGATCCATACCATCTACAGGACCACAGGGCATTTCATAACCAAGTCCAAGCTTCCAAATATCTGTAGAGTGTGAAGTTCTCGCCACTGAGGTTCCCATGGCATAACCATTGTTCTCACAAACAAAAACTACCGGCAATTGCCAAAGCATGGCCAAATTAAAGCTTTCGTGCAATGAACCTTGTCTAACAGCACCATCGCCCATATAACATAGTGTTACGGCGTCTCTTTTAAAATACTTATCAGCAAAAGCCAATCCGGCTCCCAATGGAATTTGTCCGCCTACAATACCGTGACCACCATAAAAACGATGTTCTTTGGAAAAAATATGCATGGACCCGCCCATTCCCTTAGAGGTTCCTGTGACCTTGCCATAGAGCTCTGCCATAACCTTTTTGGGATCTACCCCCATACCTATGGGCTGTACGTGATTCCTATAGGCAGTTATCATCCTGTCCTTGTTTAAATCCATGGCATGAAGTGCACCTGCCAGAACAGCTTCCTGCCCATTGTACAAATGTAAGAATCCACGAACTTTTTGCTGAATGTATACTGCGGCAAGTTTATCTTCAAACTTTCTCCAGAACAACATATCCTCATACCACTTAAGGTAGACTTCTTTGGTAATTTTTTCCATTAACTGTTAATTTTTGTAGTATTTCGTTTTATTCAGAAACAAGTTTAAATTAAAAACGGAAAACAAAAATACACATATAAATCAATAGGAAAAAAATTTAAATTAAAAGCTTTGCAGAAAGCAATTATATATCTCAAAATAACAAATTCTTGAGATATATATAAAAATCACCACATTGGCCCAATATAAGCCAAACTAGCCAAGAAAAGAACTATTAAAAGCAAGGGGCAATATATCTGAAACAGAATGACATTTTAATATTTCACCCGTTTCCCCCGACATAATAATGGGTAT
>JBFHGV010000254.1:0-5581 GCA_041582955.1 Arenibacter sp. | reverse complement strand
GGGCTGCTGCCCTCAACATGGTCATTACCGAAACCGGTGCCGGAAAAGCGGTGACCAAAGCCCTACCACAGCTTGCCGGGAAATTAACCTCCAACGCTATAAGGGTGCCCGTACCCAATGGCTCCTTAGCTATCCTTAATATAGAAGTCAATAACAAGACCTCCAAAGAAGCTCTGAACACTATCATAAAAAAATACGCCTTGGAGGGCGACTTGGTTGAACAAATAAAATTCTCCCTGAGCAATGAACTGGTATCTTCCGATATTGTTGGTAATTCCGCACCCTCAATTTATGACAGCACGGCTACCATTGTATCGGAAGATGGCAAGAACTTAGTGTTGTACGTTTGGTACGACAACGAATTTGGCTATGCTCACCAAGTAATTCGGCTGGCCAAGTATGTTGCCAAGGTTAGAAGATATACCTATTATTAAAATTTTTACAACGTATAATAATTTATAAAATAGTGGGTTATACTAATTGTCTAGAGAAACCTATTGCCCCATTTTTTTCATAAATTGGGAATATTGGAGTACTTTAGCCCCCTCTTAATCATTATTAACAATAAGAATTACATAAATGAAAATTTCGAGAATACTCTTTATTGTAATGGCCCTATTGTCATTTAACCTACATCATGCCCAGGAAAGTGACTCAGAAAACAAACTTTCCCTTGATGAAGGCCCAATAAGCTCACAATTTGAATATATTTCAAAAAAATCGGGCAACTACAGGGCAGACGGCGTTAGATATGAAGTAGTAAAAGAATACAACTTAGGTAAACTAAGACAAAATGTATTGGATTCCATTAATGAATTCAACAATAACATCAAGCAATTGAACGCTACTATTTCCGGTCATGTAGAGACCATAAATTCACTGAACAAAAAATTGGAGGAAACTACCAACAATTTAGCTTCGGTAACCGAAGAAAAGGACAGTATGTCATTTTTAGGCTTTTTGGTCTCTAAAAGCACTTACAATTTTATTCTTTGGACTATAATTGCTACCCTGCTCTTACTTTTATTGTTCTTTATTTATAGATTTAGAAACAGCAATATCCTTACCCAAGAGGCAAAGGTTGCCCTTTCGGAATTGGAGACTGAATATGAAGATCATAGAAGACGGGCATTGGAACGCGAACAAAAAATTAGCAGACAGTTGCAAGACGAACTAAACAAACAAAAGAAATCCAAATAACACGCTAAGCTCCCTCTGGGAGCTTTTTTTTTTAATCTTTATCCTCTGTACCACTTACCCGGAAAATAAGCTGCAACCGCAGAAAGTTATTTTAAAAAAAAGCGTTGCTTTTCCACAATTGAAAAGGAATTGAGCTTGTTTTTACTACTTTTGACCCATATTGCAAGTTACCATTAACGTTATTGCCCGTACCCATGCGAATAGATATTATTACCGTTGTTCCCGATATACTAAAAAGCCCCTTTGAAGCCTCTATTTTAAAAAGGGCGATAGACAAAGGTGTTGTAGAAGTGCATTTTCACAACCTAAGGGACTACACGGACCTGAGTTACAATCAGGTAGACGACTATCAGTTTGGAGGGGGAGCTGGAATGGTCCTTATGATAGAGCCCATAGACAAGTGTATCTCGGCGTTAAAAAAGGAGCGGGAGTATGACGAGGTCATCTATATGACCCCAGACGGAAAAACGTTGAATCAAAAGATGGCCAACGGACTGTCTTTATTAAAGAACATCATTGTTCTTTGCGGACACTACAAAGGGGTAGATCAAAGGGTTCGGGATCTATTTGTCACCAAAGAGATATCTATTGGCGACTATGTATTGTCTGGAGGAGAACTGGGAGCGGCAGTGCTTTGCGACACCGTTATCCGCCTCATACCTGGTGTTTTAAACAATGAAACATCTGCTTTGACCGACACGTTTCAGGATAATCTGTTGGCACCTCCCGTATATACCAGACCAGCAGAATACAAAGGTCACAAGGTTCCCGATGTGCTCTTAAGCGGTAATTTTCCCGCTATTGAAAGCTGGCGGGAAAACCAAGCCTATAAAAGAACGGAAGAACTGCGGCCAGATCTGCTGAAGGAATAGTCCATAAAAGAAAAAATACTCCAATACCGAGCTCTTAAAGAATAGTACTATTGGTACGCTACATAGCAATAGTATGACAGTAAGTTATAATAGCAACTCCAATTCAGATTAAAAAGTAATTTATTTGTTTGTCAATTATAAATATTAAACTATTTTTGCACTCCATTAAATTAACCTCTGACGATAATCGTGAAAGTTGATTTAAGTAAACATTAATTAAAGACCATGGAAGAGTTAATAAAATTTGTTGAAAACGAATTCGTTCCAAAAAAAGATTTTCCAAAATTTTCAGCTGGTGACACCATTACCGTGTACTACGAGATCAAGGAAGGTGAAAAAACAAGAACACAGTTTTTTAAAGGTGTTGTTATACAAAGAAGGGGGTCGGGAGCTACCGAAACATTTACCATTCGTAAAATGTCTGGAACCGTTGGTGTAGAGCGTATTTTCCCTATCAATATGCCTGCTTTGCAAAAAATAGAAGTTAACAAGAAAGGTAAAGTTCGTAGATCACGTATTTTCTACTTCAGAGGACTTACCGGTAAAAAAGCTAGAATTAAAGAGGTTCGCTCTTAAGAAGCATTTTTTAAGTATAGAAAAAGCATCCTTGCACACATGTAAGGATGCTTTTTTTTATGAACAAATGTTCAAAACTTAGGTGCATAAGCTGTTGATAATAAACTCTTTATATTATTTGCCTATTCAAGAACATTTTAGTATTTTTAAAATGTGGCTGGTAATTCATATTCTACGGATTTATGAATGTCACACGAAGTTTACGTTCTTTGTCCCAGTGTTATAACATTATAAAGCGGCAACGCTTTGCTGTTATCAGATTTTCCACTTGCTTTGGCAGGAAGATTGGTCTGTAGTTTTTGATATTGTTTAGGCACGACTCTATGTTGTACATTAAGCGTATCAAATAATTAAACATTGAGTAGATACATATTTATCGCTTGATTGCATTATTAAGGATAATGTGTTTCAAACGTTGAAATAGCGATGCAAATGCAATCAATGGTTGCCGTTTTGTGAAAGACAAAATAAGAAATTTGTAAACTATTTCTAGAAAGCCATATCAAGGTATTTTATACAATGATATGGCTTTTATTTTTATAGCTTTTAAGCATCCAAACCGTGGAATAACAACCTATCTCCCACTCTCTTGTACAATTAGACAATATTAAAGGCTTTCCCTATTTATTTGGCACTTTTAAAATTGTATATTTGCTCCGCTTAAACATAAAAACCTAAATTAAAATGCCAAAAATTTTATATACCAAAACCGACGAGGCCCCTGCTTTAGCAACTCAATCACTACTTCCAATAATTAAGGCATTTACAAAACCTGCCGGCATCAACATCCAACTAAAAGACATTTCCCTAGCCGGTAGAATAATTGCAGTATTCCCAGAATACCTAAAGAAGGAGCAACAAATTTCCGATGATTTGGTAGAATTGGGAGAATTGGCCAAAAAACCAGAAACCAATATTATTAAACTTCCCAATATCAGTGCATCTGTACCACAATTGAACGAAGCCATAGCGGAATTGCAGGCTAAAGGCTATAATATTCCCAGTTACCCTGTAAACCCTAAGAACGATACAGAAAAGGATATTAAATCCAGATACGACAAAATAAAGGGAAGTGCTGTAAATCCAGTTCTAAGGGAAGGAAACTCTGACCGTAGAGCACCTAGAGCTGTAAAAAATTACGCAAAAAAACATCCACATTCCATGGGAACATGGACTGCCGACTCCAAAACCCATGTAGCTACTATGGGCCATGGCGATTTTAAATCGAATGAAATATCGGTTACCCTTAATGAGGCAACCGCAGTAAATATAGTCCTTACCCAAACAGATGGCACTACGGTACCCCTAAAGCAAAATCTAAACCTTTTAAAGGACGAAATCATTGATGCTACCGTATTGAGCAAAAAAGCCTTAATCAGCTTTCTACAGGAACAGGTAAAAGACTCCAAGGATAAAGGGGTTTTATTTTCCCTGCATCTTAAAGCTACTATGATGAAGGTTTCGGATCCCATTATATTTGGACATGCCGTAAAAGTATTCTTCCAGGATATTTTTAATAAATACAATGCTACTTTTGATAAAATTGGCATAAGCGCCAACGATGGCCTGGAGAGTTTGTTCAACAAAATTCAAAGCCTCCCCGAAGCGGAAAGAAACCAGATAGAAGCGGATATCGCCAAAACTATTGAAGAAGGACCGGCTTTGGCCATGGTCAATTCTGATAAGGGTATTACCAATCTACATGTACCCAGTGACATCATAATTGACGCCTCAATGCCAGCCATGATCCGGAACTCCGGACAAATGTGGAACGCAGAGGGAGAAGCTCAGGATACCAAGGCTATAATCCCTGACAGCAGCTATGCGGGTATATATACAGCCACCATAGATTTTTGTAAAAAACACGGCGCTTTTGACCCTACCACCATGGGCACGGTACCCAATATTGGATTAATGGCCCAAAAAGCAGAGGAATATGGTTCCCATGATAAAACATTCGAGATACAACACAACGGCAAGGTTTCTGTAATAGATGTAAACACCAACCAAATACTCATAGAACATGAAGTTGAGGAAGGTGACATCTGGAGAATGTGCCAAGTGAAGGACGCCCCAATCCAAGATTGGGTAAAACTTGCCGTAACAAGAGCTAGGGCTACCAACATACCTGCTATATTCTGGCTTGATGAAAATAGGGCTCATGATGCCCAATTAATCAAGAAAGTCAATACCTATTTGGCAGACCACGATACCACTGGTCTTGATATACAAATCATGTCACCCGAAAAAGCCACGGTATATACCCTACATAGACTCAAGGAAGGTAAGGATACCATATCGGTTTCAGGAAATGTATTAAGGGATTACCTAACAGACCTTTTCCCGATCTTGGAAGTAGGTACCAGTGCCAAAATGTTGTCTATTGTACCCCTTATGAACGGCGGCGGACTTTTTGAAACAGGTGCAGGAGGATCTGCTCCAAAACACGTAGAACAATTTTTATCGGAAGGACACCTAAGGTGGGACTCCCTAGGGGAATTCTTGGCCCTTGGTGTATCCTTGGAGCACTATGGCGAAAAAAACAATAATCCCCGTGCCTTGGTCTTGGCCGAAACCTTGGACATAGCCACGGAGCAATTTTTGGAAAATGATAAATCGCCCTCCAGAAAGGTAAACGAATTGGACAATAGAGGTAGTCACTTTTATTTAGCGCTTTATTGGGCCAAGGCATTGGCAGCGCAAGATAAAGATGAAGAACTAAAAGAACTTTTTGCGCCAATAGCGGAGCGTCTTACCACTAGTACAGACGAAATCCTGAAACAATTAAACGATGCCCAAGGGGCAGCAATCAATATTGGCGGCTACTACCTGCCAGACAGTAAATTGATCAGTGAGGCCATGAGGCCAAGTAAAACTTTCAATACCATCTTGGAAACTATTTAAAGAAGTGGTACAACTATAAGAAAGACCTT
>JBFHGV010000253.1:0-5583 GCA_041582955.1 Arenibacter sp. | reverse complement strand
TTATGTGCCCCGGTATGGTTAAGGTCCTCCCGTTTTAGGTAGATTCTTCCGCCATATTTTTCGGACAGCCTATTGCAATAATAAACAGGGGTAGGGCGCCCTTGGTAATGCTTTCGTATACTTCTAAGCTCGGATATAAAATTATGCGATTTGCTTATGGAGAAATAAGCATCGGTTATTTTTTTCATTTCCGCCTCTAACACTGGAGGGATAAAGGCGCCTCCATATTCCTTAAAGAAACCATTTTGGTCCGGGTACTTTTTAAAATAATTCTCGGTCATAATGTAAATAATGTTTGTATTTGATACTTTAAAAATAGGGCGCTGAAAAATAGTCCCTACAATTATACTAAATTATTAGGTGAGTTTGGTCCCTTTTTACAGCGAACGAAGCTGAACAGCGGGCTGCATAGTAAGCCCGTGTTGGCAAACAATGGGGGGTAAGAAGGTGGTGCAGTGTCGGGCCCATCAATTTTTATTGGAAGTTCTTTTATTTGCTGATTCTGGATGGGTCAGTGCATTGAAATATGGCCAAAATAGGGGGTGGCCTGTGTTGCCCAATTTTGTGATTGGGTTTACAGTTTAGAAAGCATTTGGCAGAAAGGCTATATTACATTTTCCTGTTCTCCCTTAGGAAATCCATATACCTGTCAACGTCTGATTTGGAACCATAACCAGATAGGGAGGCTATTTCTTTTTCATTGCTGCCTACCAAACTGATAAAAGGAAAAATTCCCTTTTTGTTCCATTGTTTCAATAATTCCTTGTTCTGTGAAAATTCATTCGGGCTAAGGCGTTCTTTTTTTCTGGGAAGATCTACATACAACAAAACATAGTCCTTGGCCACTTCCTTAAATTGATCTGTCTCAAACAGGTCCTTTTTCAAGGCTTTGCAAGGGGAGCACCAATCACTGCCAGTAAAGTACATTAGGATGTTGGTATTGTTCTTTTTTGCTATTTCCCGTGCGTTGTCGTAATCGGTCAGCCAGGCCACATCTGAGGCCGAAGTACTTTTCTGCTGTGCGCAGACCAATACCGGTAGGAAGACCAATAGGAATAAATATTTCATTATGGAGATCTTTTTAAATGATTGGTATAAACTTAATCATTTTACTTTAAAAAGGAATCCATTCCTGGAATATTGGGCATTCCTTCCTTGGCCACAGCTGCCAATTCGTTTTCGTTTATGGTGGTTGCCTTTTCTATGGCCTTGTTCAGGGTTAGGATCAAGTAGTCCTCTAGTTGTTCCTTGTCGTTCAACAGACTGTCGTCCAACTCAATGGATTTAATGGTTCTATTTGCGGTAATACTAACCTTTAACAGGTTGTCCGGTGATTGTTCCTCAACAATAACCGTATTTAAGCGTTCTTTGGTGGCTTTTACTTTTTCTTGGGTTTCTTTTAGTTTGCCCAACATACCCATCATATCTCCAAACATAGTATTGCAATTATTCGTTTGCTGGTAAAATTAATAAATTGTGTTGGTTTATGTGCAACAATGGGCGCCCGATCTAAAAATAATGGGATAGGGAAGGGCGTTGGTACAAAACTGTAACGCCTAGGAAGGGAGCAGATAGAAAATCTTTGGTTGTGGCATGTGTTTTAATTTGTTGTTAAAGATTGTATTTAGGTAGCTGAGTCTTAATTAAATATTATTTTTGCTCATTCTTATTAAATAAAAGTTACTCATGCAACGGGAAGTTAAAACACCAAGTGCCAAAAAAATAGCAAAGCAATTAATTAAGCACGGGGATGTTAGGACAGATGATTATTACTGGTTGAACGAAAGGGAAAACCCGGAGGTTATTTCCTATTTGCAGGAGGAAAACGAGTATTACGAGGCATTGACCGCCCATACCAATGATTTAAAGGAAAGCCTTTTCCAGGAAATGAGGTCTAGGATAAAGGAAGACGATACATCTGTGCCATACAAATATAATGGGTATTGGTATGCTACCCGTTATGAGTTGGGGAAGGAATATCCTATTTTCACTAGGCGGTTGGGGAAGGCAGATGCAGAAGAGGAAATCATGTTCAACTGTAATATCATGGCAGAGGGGTTTGACTACTTTAGCTTGGGAGGACTTTCGGTAAGCCCAAATAATGAATTGGCCGCCTTTTCTGTAGATACGGTTTCCAGAAGACAATATACCCTACAGGTAAAGAATTTGCGCAGTGGGGAGGTGTATGCGGATAAAATAGAAAACACCACCGGAAGTGCCGTTTGGGCCAACGATAACAAAACCCTGTTCTACACAAAAAAAGATCCGGTAACCCTTCGTTCCAACAATATTTATAAGCATATACTGGGAACTTCACCAGAGCAGGACCAATTGGTATTTCATGAAGAGGACGAGACCTTTACCACTTTTGTGTACAAAACCAAATCCAGGGAGTTTATAGTAATAGGTTCTTCCAGTACCTTGACCTCCGAATTTCAGATTTTAAGGGCAGATGAGCCCAACGGTCAGTTTCAGATTTTTTCCAAACGAGAACGGGGGCTGGAATATTCCATAGCGCATTACAATGATAATTTTTATATACTGACCAATAGGGATGGGGCCACCAATTTTAAATTGATGACAACGCCCGAAGACAAGACCGAATCAGAGAACTGGGTAGATTTTATACCCCATAGGGAAGAGGTATTGTTGGAAGACATAGAGATGTTTCATGATTATTATGTATTGTCCGAGCGGGAAAATGGTCTTAATCAACTAAAAATCGTTCGTTGGGATACAGGGGAGGGCTATTATCTTCCTTTTGATAACGAGACGTATACGGCCTACGTGGGTACCAATCCAGATTTTGATACGGAAATCCTAAGGTATGGCTATAATTCACTGACTACACCCAGTTCTGTAATAGATTTTAATATGCGGAACAAGGAGAAGGAAGTGAAAAAGGAACAAGAGGTGTTGGGGGGTAACTTTCATAAGGAAAATTATATTTCGGAAAGGGTATGGGCCACAGCCCGGGACGGTAAAAAAATTCCTATTTCTTTAGTGTACCATAAGGACACCCAATTAGACGGAAACAGTCCCTTGCTGCAATATGCCTATGGTTCTTATGGGCATACTATAGATCCTTATTTCTCATCTGTGCGCCTAAGTTTATTGGACCGGGGATTTATATATGCCATTGCGCATGTTAGGGGAGGAGAATACCTGGGTAGAAAATGGTATGAGGAGGGAAGACTGCTTTACAAAAAAAATACGTTTACCGATTTTATTGATTGTTCCAAATTTTTGATCCAAGAGAACTATACGGCACCAGAGCATTTATACGCTTCTGGCGGATCTGCAGGGGGGCTATTGATGGGGGCCATAATTAATCTATGTCCGGAAATCTACAACGGCGTTATAGCAGCAGTACCATTTGTAGATGTGCTTACCACCATGTTGGATGATTCTATTCCGTTGACCACGGGGGAGTATGATGAATGGGGCAACCCCAATGAAAAGGAGTATTATGATTATATGAAGTCATATTCGCCCTATGATAATGTAACATGTAAAAAACAGCCCAATTTATTGGTTATTACCGGTTTACATGATTCTCAAGTGCAGTATTTTGAGCCGGCCAAATGGGTGGCAAAACTAAGGGAATATAAAAAAGACGAAAATTTATTGCTTTTCAATATTAATATGGATGCAGGTCATGGCGGTGCCTCAGGGCGTTTTGAGTCCCTTCGGGAGGTGGCCAAAGAATATGCATTTTTATTAGATTTAGAGCATAAAATACGATAATCAAAAAAAAAGACTAATTTTGTCCTGATATTATTGATATAATTTTAGAGTATCAATAAGTTCTAAACCTAGAAAATGTTTATGGAACATAAGATCAATGCTTATAACAATCTCCTTGAGCTTGTAGGAAACACTCCATTAATCAAACTAAATAAAATAGCCGACCCCCTAAAAGGCAACTTTTACGCAAAACTAGAAGGCTTTAATCCAGGACATTCTTCCAAAGACCGAATTGCCCTATACATAATAGAAGAAGCAGAGCGAACGGGCTTACTAAAAAAAGGGAGCACCATAATAGAGACTACCTCGGGAAATACGGGGTTTAGCATTGCTATGATGAGTATAATAAAGGGCTACGACTGTATATTGGCAGTAAGCTCAAAATCTTCCAAGGATAAAATAGATATGCTTAGGTCTATGGGCGCCAAGGTCTATGTGTGTCCTGCCCATGTGAGTCCGGATGATCCCAGATCTTATTATGAGGTGGCCAAGAGACTGCACGAAGAAACCGAAGGTTCCATATACATAAATCAATATTTTAATCAATTGAATGCAGAGGCCCATTACCACAGTACAGGGCCGGAGATCTGGAAGCAGACCAATGGACATATCACCCATTTTGTGGCCTGCAGTGGGACCGGGGGAACTATTTCCGGAACAGCAAAATATCTTAAGGAACAAAATCCCGATATACGTGTTATTGGAGTGGATGCATTTGGTTCCGTGTTAAAAAAATATCATGAAACAGGGGAATTGGATACCAAGGAAATCTATCCTTATCGAATAGAGGGACTGGGTAAAAACTTGATTCCCACGGCCACTAATTTTAAGGTGATAGACGAATTTGTTAAGGTTACCGATGAAGAGAGTGCCCATACGGCACGGGAAATTTCAAAAACCGAAGGCATTTTTGCAGGGTACACCAGCGGTGCGGTAATGCAGGCGGTAAGGCAGTTGAATGAAATGGGGGAGTTTAATGAAAATAGTAATGTGGTGGTCATTTTCCCGGACCATGGTTCTAGGTATATGAGTAAAATATACAGTGATCAGTGGATGAACGATCAAGGTTTCTTTGATAGTAAAAATGTAGAAGAACCACAGAAAATAGAATTCGTAAAATAGTAAAGTAAAAAGTATATGGTTTTAACAATATGAAAGCAACGGTAAGTATGTCGTTGCTTTTTATGTCTTAAAATAGTTGTGTATGCTTATTAAAAATATATACTTTTGCAAAATTAATCAACGTAGGATAGATGAGAGATTTATTTGACAGAATTATCGAAAATAAAGGTCCGTTAGGAAAATGGGCATCCCAAGCTGAAGGGTATTTTGTATTCCCTAAATTGGAGGGGCCTATATCCAATAGGATGAAGTTTCAGGGAAAGGAAGTAATCACCTGGAGTATTAACGACTACCTAGGACTTGCCAATCTGCCGGAAGTAAAAAAAGTAGATGGTGAGACGGCGTTGGAGTACGGAGCAGCCTTCCCTATGGGGGCCAGGATGATGAGTGGACATACAGAATTCCATGAGCAGTTGGAGCAGGAGCTTGCAGCTTTCGTACAAAAGGAGTCTGCTTATTTGTTGAATTTTGGTTATCAGGGAATGGTTTCGGCCATTGATGCCCTTGTTTCCAAGGACGATATTATTGTGTATGATGTTGATTCCCATGCTTGTATTATAGACGGAGTGCGACTGCATATGGGTAAGCGTTTTACCTTTAAGCACAATGACATAAGCAGTCTGGAGAAAAACCTTGATCGTGCCGTGAAATTGGCCGAACAGACCGGAGGTGGTATACTGGTGATCTCGGAAGGTGTTTTTGGAATGCGCGGGG
>JBFHGV010000252.1:0-5620 GCA_041582955.1 Arenibacter sp. | reverse complement strand
TACCTTTGCATTAAATTAAAGTACATATGAGTAGGTCAAATTCGAATAGCGACAAAAAGGCATCAGGAAGACAAGGGGGCAGCTTTAGAAAAAAAAGTTATGCCAGGGGAAACGCTCCGATACGCAAGAAAAATGAAGCACAGCAACCGTCAGATCCCAATGTAATGCGTCTAAACCGTTATGTAGCCAACTCTGGAGTTTGTTCACGTAGGGATGCCGACATATATATTGCTGCCGGTAACGTCACCGTAAACGGAAAACCCATTACCGAAATGGGATATAAGGTAAAACTCACCGATGAGGTTAAATTTGATGGTCGGTTGTTGAACCCAGTGAAAAAAGAGTATATCCTGTTGAACAAGCCCAAGGATTTTGTTACTGCTTCCAAGAATGAACAGGGAAAAAGAACGGCTGCCTCATTGGTCTCTAGTGCCACTAAAACCAAACTTTCTGTTGTCGGAAGAATGGATAAGAATACAACTGGCTTATTATTGTTTACCAATGACGGCGAAATGATGAAGCGTTTGACCAAACCCAAAAACGGACTCCGTAAGATCTATCACGTAGAACTGAACAAGAACCTACGCGGTGAGGATTTGGCCAAAATAAAGGAAGGAATATCCATAGATGATAGTGTAGTTAGAGTAGACGCCATTAGTTTTATAGAGAATGCCCCAAATAGGGAAGTAGGTATAGAGCTAAAAAGCACCCGAAATAAAATTGTACGCCGCATTTTTGAAGAGCTGGAATATGAAGTCATTAAATTGGACAGGGTAGTCTATGCCGGACTCACCAAAAAAGACCTACCTCGTGGGCACTGGAGACCTCTTACCGAACAGGAGGTTATAAATTTAGGGATGATCAAATAAAAGGCCCATAGCCTTAACTTAAAGCCAATAACTTCAACCCGCATTATGCATATAGTATGTATGGCATAATGCGGGTTTTATTTGTTTAATATTTAAAGTACTGTTAAGGTGGCTAATCATACGGCAATGCCCCTGTACATACCAATTAGCTTTAAACCAGCGCCTAAAAAGGCAAAAAAACTCCAAATGTATTAAGGGCCATACCCTATTTAAAGACTGGCACCCCAAGGAGCAGTGCACTGATACCCATTACTTTATCACAGTATACCCCTTTTTTTTGTACCTTAAGCATAAATCTTTCCTGACCATGGCAAAGTTCACATTGGACATAAATAATACAAGGCATGCTGTTGAAGTAAGCAGTGGAACTTCCCTGCTGTGGGTGCTACGGGAACATTTGGGCCTTACGGGAACCAAATATAGCTGTGGTATTGCTCAGTGCGGTGCGTGTACCATACATATTGACAATAAACCCATGAAGGCCTGTGTTCTACAGGTAGACGATTTTGCGAACGGACAAAAAATTAAGACCATTGAAGGCTTGTCCAATAAAGGAGACCACCCCTTACAAAGAGCTTGGATAGAAGCTCAGGCTCCACAATGTGGCTATTGCCAGTCCGGACAAATCATGCAGGCGGCAGCCCTATTGGAAGAGAACCCCAATCCGTCAAGAGATGAAATAAAAGCGTATATGAACGGTATTTTGTGTCGTTGCGGCACCTACCTTAGAATCGTCAGGGCTATTGAATTGGCCTCCGATAGCAAAGGTTGAATAGAATAGATGCAGCCATAAAATTTAGATTAAACAAAAAGTAATGTCCTCAACACCAAAAATTGTAAACAGAAGGGAATTTTTAAAAACCTCTAGTGGGGTAGCTCTGTTTATTGGTGTATCGGGCATATTGCCCCAGATAATTTCCTGTAAGGATACAGAGGGCATTAAGAAGCAATTACAAAAACACCAACTCTCTGCCTGGGTGCAAATTTCCGGAAACGGTGAGATAACCATTTATAATCCCGCCGCCGAAATGGGACAGGGATCCATGACGGCCCTACCCCTTATTTTTGCCGAAGAAATGGATGCGGATTGGTCCAGGGTAAAAGTTGTGTTTTCACCACAAGAAGTAGAAATATACGGTTCCGAAGGATGGGCACCGGGTAGCAAGCTCATGTTCACGGTAGGGAGCCGATCTACCAAAAGCTATTATCCGGTTATGCGAAAGGCAGGGGCCCAAGCTAGATATATACTAATGCACAGCGCGGCCAAATACTGGAAAGTTCCTATTTCCGAGTTAAGCAGCAGAAAGAATTTTGTGCTGCACCAAGCCACCAACAGGAAAATAAGTTATGGTGATTTGGCCCCTATTTTATCCATGCCCGAGACCTTGCCCAATTTCACGCTGCAGGAACTTAAGCAACCAACGGATTTCCAACTCATAGGGAAGACCATCCCCAGGACCGAAATACCCTCCAAGGTAGACGGTACGGCCCAATTTGCCATAGATATTAGATTGCCCAATATGGTCTATGGGGTATTGGAAAGGGGAAATCTGCACGCTGCCCGTCCCACTCTTATCAATGAAAAGGACATTATGGGCATGGACGGTGTTATTAAAGTTGTCCCTTTTGATTATGCCATCGGAATAATTGCCAAGACGCTGGAACAGGCCTTGGAGGCAAAAAAACATTTAAAAATTACATGGAGCCATTCCGCCGCCCTTGGCTACAATTCACAGGAAGTCTATCCTAGCTACGAGAACATTGCGGGACAGGAAAAGAACGGCAAGGCAATACACCAAATAGGCCAGGTTATTGCCGCCAAAAAGTCTGCTTCCAAAATCTATACGGCCGATTTTAAAAACGACTATGTATACCATGCCCAAATGGAACCACTAAATGCCGTGGTACAGATTACCGAAGATTTAAAAAATGCCGAAGTATGGGTAGGCAGCCAACAGGGTATTGATCCAAAATTGGGCGTCCCACAGTTATTGGGTATACCCCATGAAAATGTAAAGATCAATTTACAGTATTTAGGAGGGGGATTTGGCAGAAGAAGTATGAACGATTTTGTGGTAGAGGCTACTCTACTGGCAAAGGAGGTGGCCCCTTTCCCTGTGAAATTGATATGGACCCGGGAAGATGACATGGGTTATGGCACTTTTAGACCCCTGTCCCTACAACGAATGATTGCTTCCATAGATAAAAATGGAAACCTATCATCGCTTAGCCATTACGTTGTAGGGGACGGCGGACACCTTGTTGCCAGCGGGACAAAAAACGACCACTATGACATCCCCAACCAGCTGGTAGAATGGCGGGAGGCATCCCATGGGATCAGAGTAAAACATTGGCGGGCCGTAGGCCATGGTCCCAATAAATTTGCCATTGAATGTATGTTGGATGAAATTGCCATAGGGCAAGGTATGGACCCTATAGATATTAGAAGAAAATTAATGAATAAGTCGCCCAGGGCATTGGCCACCCTGGAAAGGGCAGCGGAAATGGCGAACTGGAAAACAACTCCCTTGGAAGGTAGGGCCAAAGGGGTAGCCTTTGTAGAACACGGGTCCTTAGGCACCGGAATCTGTGAAATTTCTGTGGACCGCAATACCGGGAAAATTAAGGTTCATCACTTCTGGATTGCTTTGGACGCTGGTGTAATTGTACAACCAGACAATGTAAAGGCCCAAATGGAAGGCGGCATTATAATGGGAATGAGCAGTGTCCTAAAAGAGCAAATCACTATTGTAAACGGAAGAGTGCAGCAGTCCAATTTCCACGATTATCAACTGCTCAGGATGCAAGACATCCCAGAGCATATAGAGACACAGTTGATGGTCTCGGCCGACGCCCCCGAAGGTGTAGGAGAAACCGCTACTCCCATGGTAGCCGGTGCCATAGCGAACGCATTTTTACGCTTAACCGGCAAACCCCTAAGACATCTGCCTTTTACCCCAGAAAGGGTATTGGAAGTTTTGAATGGCTAATCATCACATTTCCGGCCCTCCACAAAACAAGCTTGCCCTAATCTACATTTTTAAGGCCTTCATCTAATAATATAAAAATAAGATTACCAGTTTCTGCAACGCTCCCTTTTCGCTATCACTCCTCTTATAGGAAGAAAAAACAAAATTATCTTTAAAGGAAACTCATCAAAGAAGGTGATTCAATTTTTCATCTTAAGAAGTTAAACGCCTTAATCAACTAAAAATCAGTATGCTTTCTCCAGCACATTTCTGCTCTCCCAAAACTATTGCCAATAACTGTTCACTTGATGCATTAACTACCCACCAACTACCTTTCATTTAATCTTTCCACTACGACAAGAAGTATTGGGCAGTTCATCGGATATTTCTGTACTATGCCGATATAGCGGCCCCTGCACCACCGTTAGGGCACTAATATTTATTATCTTAGAAGCTTATCAACAAACTTCTGGTTGTAGTATTCCCCCCTCTTTGCACCAGCAAAAGTATTATTTATTTATCAATTTAATCGTACTCATACTATACTAAAGTACCACCTATTTGTGTAAATAAATTGCTACATATTGCTTTAGATATAGGTTAGTATAAATCTTAATATTCCGAATGACCAGATTGCTTGCTTTCGTCCTTTTAATTGTAGTATCATCTTGTAAAACAGAAAAAAGGAAATTAGAAACTAGGCAAAAACCCCCAAACCAACAATATCACTCCAACGGCAACATAAAATCCATAGGATCGGTTTCTGAAAATGGTCAATTCATTGGCAAATGGAACTATTATGATACAACTGGACTCCTTACCAGAAAGGCCGAGTTTGTTAACATCTGTGGAGAAAGTGTACTTAACCAGGACAGGTATTTTGATCACAAAGGGGACACCATAAAAAATAAAGGCAGTCATTCTCCATACTTTTCTCAAAAGACACCATATTCCTTAATGAGCCCATACAGGCAAAGGTGGATTTATTCGCCCCTCTGTTTAAAAAAAAGAAATCAGAAATTATGGTTCTATTGCCCAATGACTATGAAGAGAATTTTAATAGGGATTTTTCTAATTTTGAAGAAATTCAGCTGGATACCACTTTTAACTTGAATCTTGAAGAAGAAATGAGAAAGGCCCTTTTTATAAATAGTGATTTTGGCAAAACAGCCATTTTTGGCAGGTATTTTAGTTCAGCAGGAAAACAAAAATTCAGAGGTGTAATTGTTGAATACTTTTATCAAGACTCTATAAGCTCCGATTCCCTTAAACTAAACTATTTTGAAACCAAGAAATACTTTGAAAAGGAAATATATGTTTTGGATAGTCTGAAACCGGCCAGTTAATACATGCCTTAGGCACACAAACCACAATTACCCTTTAGTTATCAAGTCCTAGGTATCTAGTATTCTGCTATATGTAGGCCCATCTTTCTCCAAAAACCCATCTGGGAGCGGTACTTAAATAAATATAAAAGGGATTAGCTCCTTGTTGCATATAATTTTAAGACTTGGCCATTGCTCCTTAGATTCAACAATTCTTCATCTACCAACCCATAGGATATTAAAAGAAGGTTAATTCTTAAAATGCAGGAACCAATAACCACCTCATTTACACCAACTTACCAATTAAACATGGGTTTAGAACCTAAAAATCCATTATCTGCCACCCAAATATTTCTTATCTTCAAGGGTATTACAATAAATTGGGGCCCTTATTTTTCTCCAAGGATCCCCCCTTACATTTAGCATTAAAACAAATTATAAACATTTTAATTAAAAC
>JBFHGV010000251.1:0-5631 GCA_041582955.1 Arenibacter sp. | reverse complement strand
TGTTTTTGTAAGTGGACAAAACTTATTCACTATAACCGATTATAGTGGCTTTGATCCAGAAGTGAACAATAGGGGGCAGAATAACTTAAATAGAGGCGATGACTATGATGCCTACCCACGTTCTAGAACATTGACCTTGGGTGTAAATCTGGAATTTTAGTAATATTAATTTAAAAAATAACACACGATGAAGACATATAATAAATTTAGGTATTACCGCTTCCTCTTCTTTTTTGCTTTAGCAATACCGCTAGTAGGATGTACTGATTTGGAAGAAAATCCGGATTTTACTACCCAAGATAATTTCTTTGCAACCGCAGAGCAATTGGAACTAGGTGTCAATGCAGTCTATGATGGAATTGGCTATGGCCGGGATTGGTTCAATCATTATTATGATCGATTTGTTTTTGAATGCCTTGTAGGATATCAGGTGGGTTGGGAAAAAGGACCCTTGGATTTTCAAAATGGAAATGTTAACCCTAGTGATGACTATATAGCCACATATTGGAGAATTTCTTATGAGAATATTAATAGGGCAAATGCCTTGATCCAAAAGGCCGATCAACTAAAGGAGGAAGGCGCTCCGAACACGGCATTGATAGATCGAGTAAAGGCCGAATCCATGTTCTTAAGGGCTTTTTACTATTACAATTTGGTTCGCTATTTTGATAATATTCCTGTAACAACCCAAAAAACAGAAAGCGATAAAGACCTTCCATCCAATGAAAATGGAAAACGTTTGGCATTGGATCTTATTGAATCCGACTTAAACATGGCAGCTGCCATATTGCCAGAATCCTATGATTCAGGAAATATTGGTAGAGCCAACAAATGGGCTGCTATGGCCTTGTTGGTTAAAGCATACTTACAGGATGAAAAATGGGGTGAGGCCCGTACAACTGCTGAAACCATTATTGACGAAAGCGGAATTTCCCTTTTCGAAGATTTTGCCCGCAATTTCTCGGTCACCGATGAAAATTCAGGTGAACGTATTTTTGAAGCCCAAGTATCAGCTGGGGCCAACTCTGGAGAAAATCAAAATTATCATCAACATTTTATCCCAGGTGACTTGCCCAATGATCTTGGTGGCGTTGGCTGGCATTGGATAAATTCGACACAGGCATTCAGGGAAAAATATGATCCAAATGATAAGAGGATTGCAGGTACTTTTATCAGTGAATATCCTACGACTAGGGTAGGACCTAATTCTGCAGGAGAAAGACCAATAGTGAAATGGAGTGCAGATGCATCCTATAACTTGAGTCGTTTTGGAGGGATGGTTTCTGCAGATGCAGATCCCAATAATCCGGATGAACTTATATTTGGTAACGGTTGGTCCGCAAAATACACGGAAATGGGAATATCCAATGCAAACCTGACCGAGAAGAATATTGTTTATTTACGATATGCAGATGTATTATTAGGTCATTCTGAGGCAGCCAATGAGAGTGGTACCGGAGATCCATATTTTGGAATCAATTTGGTTCGTGAAAGAGCGGGACTGGCCCCGCTTTCTGGCCTTAGTAAAGAGCTGCTGAGAGATGCCATAGTAAACGAACGCGTGTTGGAGTTTGCCATGGAATGCGAAGTATACCCGGAACTAAAAAGGAAAAGTACTTTTGGAGGAACGCCTGACTATTTGGGAGACTATATCCAAGAGTTTATAGATACCTATGGTGTAGATCGTACACTTAAAGCTAAAGATTACGTGTTGCCCATTCCATTGAACGAGGTTTTAGGTAATCCTAATGTTACCCAAAACCCTCAATATTAATAGTTTTTTGAGTTAGTTAGAGTTTTTTGGAAAACCTGTCATAATCGACAGGTTTTCTGATTTATAAATAGTAATATTGACATGTAGAGCTTTAATTTTCAATGATGTATAAAATTGCCAAAATACTGTTCCTCACTCTAATCTTATTACACCTTAGTTCCTGTGGGGGTAATGGGTCGGAAGAATTGGATAAATTGGAACATCAACCATTATTTCAATTATTGCCGCCTGGTATTTCCAATATTTCCTTTAATAATCAAATTGAAGAAAACGACAGCTTTAACATGGTCGATTTTTTCTATGTCTATAATGGTGGGGGAGTTGCAATTGGCGACATCAACAATGATGGTTTACCAGATGTTTATTTTACTGGAAATATGGTAAACGATAAATTATACCTAAACAAAGGCGGACTAAAATTTGAGGATATTTCGGATTCAGCCGGAATTACAATACCCGGATGGTCTACAGGGGTGACAATGGTGGATATTAATCATGATGGGCTGTTGGATATTTATGTATGCCGGTCTGGGAATTTTGAGACTGATCAACGCAAAAACCTGTTATATATCAATCAGGGGAATCTAAATTTTATTGAACAAGCCGAAGTTTATGGTATAGCAGATACTAGTTATTCTACACAAGCCGCATTTTTCGACTACGATAAGGATGGAGATTTGGATATGTATCTTTTAAATCACACCAATGCCATTCGTGATCCTAATAATGTACGGCCTTTGATAAAGGATGGAAGTGGTCTCGCAAATGATCGATTATATCGCAATGATCAAACTAAGGACAAGGGAATTGTATTTACGGAAGTTTCAAAAGAAGCCGGAATAGTTTTCGACGGACTTGGCCTAGGGGTTGGGATAGCTGATATAAATAATGACGGATGGGAGGATATTCTGGTAACAAACGACTTTATTGCAAATGACTACCTCTATATCAACAAAAAGGATGGAACATTTCAAGAAATGGCCAAGACCTATTTAGACCACGTAAGTCATTTTAGTATGGGCAATGATATGGCCGATTTCAACAACGATGGTTTAGTTGATATCGTTACCATGGATATGCGGCCAAGGGACAACTATCACGAAAAAAAAATGTCGGGGCCATTAAATTTTGATTTATTTGAACGCACTTTGCGACAGGGGTATATGCCACAGTATATGCGTAATACCATACAGCTCAACAATGGTGCTATGGATAATGGCAATCCTTCCTTTTCGGAAATTGGACAGTTGTTAAATGTGGACGCCACAGATTGGAGTTGGGCTCCACTTTTTGCAGATTTCGACAACGATGGACTCAAAGATCTTTTGGTGACAAATGGTTATCTGAGGGATATCACAGACCTCGATTTTATTAACTATACAGGATCGTTGTCAGCGAATGTTTCCAAGGATAGCTTGGATTATATCCTTAAACAAAAAGCAAAGGAAATGCCTTCCATTAAACTGCCCAATTTTTTGTTTAAGAACACGGGCAATTTAAGTTTTGAGAATGTGGCAGAAGCATGGGGCCTCGATCAACCTTCCTTGTCCAATGGTGCGGCCTATGCGGATTTGGATAATGATGGCGACCTGGATATTGTAATCAACAATATCAACGAGCCAGCTTCCGTATATGAAAATAGATCTGATATTGTTTTGGGGCATCATTATTTGAGCATTCAATTGAGGGGAGATAGTTTGAATAGCATGGGCTTGGGTACAGAGGTCATTTTGTTTCAGGATGGTAAACAACAAGTTGTAAGACAAGCTTTGACACGGGGGTATCAATCATCTATAGATAAGACGATTCACTTTGGTTTAGGAGAGGCAAATGTTGTAGATAGTGTTATTGCCCGTTGGCCGGATGGGAAAGTTAGCAAAGTATTGAATCCTGAGTCTGACAAGCTATTGACATTGTTGCATGATGAAGCTTTCATGGAAATAGCCTCAGAGCATAGCAAATCAAAAAGCGGCCTATTTAAGGATGTTTCCACCAATTTAAATCTGGACTACTTGCATGAGGATCCGGTCTATTATGATTTTAACCGACAATTTTTATTGCCCCATAAGCATTCTAATCAAGGTCCCGGATTGGCCGTCGGGGATATCAATAAGGATGGAATGGATGATTTTTTTATAGGTGGAGGATACAATCGCAGCGGAAAGCTTTTCTACGGTTCGGAAGATGGTACCTTCAAAAAAGAATCCTTAATCCCAAATGAAAATGAAAAATATGAGGAAGATACCGGTGTTTTGTTTTTTGATTATGATGGAGATGGTGATCAGGACCTTTATATAGTAAGTGGAAGCAATGAATTTTATGAGGGTTCGGAATATTATCAGGATAGATTGTATACAAATGACGGCCAGGGAAATTTTAGGATAGATAGGCAGGCATTGCCCAGAATTACAACTAGCGGTTCCTGTGTTAGAGCTTCTGATTTTGATAAGGATGGTGATCTTGATCTTTTTATTGGAGGTCGATTAACACCCCTAAAGTATCCATTGCCCCCCATTAGTTATTTACTCGAAAACAACAACGGAAAATTTACCGATGCAACCAACAAATTGGCACCAGCGCTGCGAAAGGTAGGTATGGTAACGGATGCGCTTTGGACCGATTACGATTCGGATGGGGATACGGACCTAATTGTAGTAGGGGAATTTATGGCTATCCAATTCTTTGAGAATCAGGATGGGAAGCTTGTTAATAGTTCGGAAAAAACAGGTTTAACCTATACCTCTGGTTGGTGGAACAGTATTAACGGAGGTGATTTTGACAATGACGGAGATGTTGATTATGTTTTGGGAAACATGGGGTTAAATACAAAATACAGGGTCTCGCCCAATGAACCATTAACGGTGTATGCCATGGATTACGATAAAAATGGCAGCATAGACCCTATTATGTCAACGTACAAGTTTGGCATTGAATATCCTGTGCATTCAAGGGATGACCTTATTAAACAGATTCCGCAGATGAAGAAGAAATTTCCTGATTATGCCAGTTATGCACAAGCCACTATGAAAGAGGTTCTGGCTCCACAGGAGAAAAGCAGTTCCTATATTGCTAAGTCCTTTCAATTTGCTTCGGCATACCTCCAAAATAATGGAAATAGTAAGTTTGAAATGAAGAGTCTTCCCAAAGAAGCACAATTGGCACCAGTATATGGTATTCTAATTAATGATTTTGATCAAGATGGTAATTTGGATGTACTACTGTCTGGTAATAACTATGGTACGGAGGTTGGTGTTGGGCGCCACAACGCTTCTAAGGGAATATTATTAAACGGCAATGGAAAGGGAGGATTCAAAGTGATTTCTGCCATGGAAAGTGGCCTTAGAATCACTGGGGATAGCAGAGGCGCAATAGCCTTAAAGATCAAGGACAGACAGGCATATTTTTTCGGTAGAAATTCCGATTCCTTAAAGGCATATATGTTAGAGGTCCAATCAAATGGAAATTCTTTTATTGATGTATTGCCAAATATGGCGAAAGCTATTATTACCTACAAAGACGGAACGGAACGTTTACAAGAGTTTTATTACGGTTCGTCCTATCTGTCACAATCCAGTAGAACTTTGTTGCTTAATGGAAATGAAAGTAAGATTGTGTTCTATGATTTTCTGGGAAAAGAGGTAGCTGTACATGAATTATGAAAAAGTAAAACTATTTTGAATAGCTTTAGTTGGATTTTAAGTTTCATTCCAGGGTTTCTGTCTGAAGTACAAATTCTGTTTGCGAATTTATAAAATTAAGCCATTCTTTGTTCCGGTATAATATAATAGAGTTTATTCCAATGATGATCATTCAAAAGATAGAAGAATATTAAGCTGTGAATTGGGAATAAGGCTTTA
>JBFHGV010000250.1:0-5638 GCA_041582955.1 Arenibacter sp. | reverse complement strand
TGGACCAAAGTGCTGTGCCAGTTGAAAAGTGATGTCTGCATCTTCTACCGCATATTCGGTTTGTTTGTCCAAGGGAACCGCTCTCATGGATAGCTGGTTTTTTCCTTTTTTGCCAATTAGTTCCGTAATGGATATAGGGGTGTAGTTTAAATAGGTTTCTGCCAATACATCCATATTATGGCGCATATCCGGGTTAATTAGGTAATGGGCCAGCATGGTGTCAAAGCATTTGCCCTTTATGGTAACCTTGTATTTGTGCAATACCTTGATATCATATTTTAAGTTCTGCCCAATTTTTTCAATCCCTTCGGCTTCAAAAAAGGGTCTTAGCTGTTCTATGATTTCCTGGGCTTTGTCCCTATCTTCCGGGAAGGGGATGTAGAAGCCTTTTCCGGCTTCCCAGCTAAAGGCAATACCAACCAATTCTGCGGTAAGCGGATTTAACCCAGTGGTTTCCGTGTCAAAACAGACTGAGCTTTGCTTCATTAGGTTGTTTATAAATAGCTTCATGGCCATGCCAGGCAACACACTTTGGTAGACATGGGGAACCTCGGAAATGTTTTTTCTGCTGGAAATCTCCTTTATGGTGCCTCCTGTAGATGCTCCATCTCCCCCAAATAAGGAAAATTGACCACTACCAGCTTCAGAGGTGCTCTTTTTTGAGTCTTGGTCTTTGGGTGTTTTTTTGCCTTCCTGTTCTTGGGTATCCAAATCAGAAGAGAACAGTTTAATAAATTGGTCCTTTAACCTTCTAAATTCCAATTCCTCAAAAATCTCCTGTACTTTCTCACCGTCCGGCATGGATAACATATAATCCGTTGCGTTAAAAGTTACGTTACAGTTGGTGTCTATGGTAGCCAGTTTTTTGGAAAGGAGTCCCAGCTCGGCATTGTTCTCCACCTTTTCTTTCATCTTGCCTTTGAGCTTATCTGTATTGGCAAGTAAATTTTCAAGGGACCCAAATTGTTCAATAAACTTTTTGGCCGTTTTGTCGCCTACTCCCGGCAAGCCTGGAATGTTGTCACTGGCATCTCCCATCATCCCAAGGTAGTCTATTACCTGTTCTGGGTGCTCTACCCCAAAGCGCTTTTGCACTTCCGGGATGCCCCATATTTCAATGCCATTGCCCATTCTGGCAGGGCGGTACATGAAAATATTCTCTGATACCAACTGCCCAAAATCCTTGTCGGGGGTTACCATATAAACTTTGTAGTCTTCCTTCTCTGCCTGCTTTGCCAGGGTTCCAATAATATCATCGGCCTCCCAGCCTTCCAGTTCAACCACTGGAATATGCATGGCCTTTAATATATTCTGTATATACGGTACTGCTATTTTAATGGCATCTGGGGTAGCATCTCTATTTGCCTTGTATTCTGCGAATATTTCGGTGCGTTCCACACTGCCCCCTTTGTCGAAGCATACGGCCAAGTGATCTGGTTTTTCCCTTCTAATCACATCCAGGAGCGAATTGGTAAACCCGAGAATGGCAGAGGTGTCCATCCCCTTTGAGTTTATTCTGGGGTTTTTGATCAGTGCATAATAGCCCCGGAATATCAGAGCATAGGCATCAAGTAGAAAAAGTCTTTTTTGTTCCGCCATGGGTTGTAGTTCTTATGATTTGGATGCAGTTATTTTTAGTTAGGATTTTAAAAAGGTTTCGGTGGTGTTGTTCTGCTGTCCTTCTTCCGAATAGCTACTGTAGCTAAAGCCGGGATGAATACAGTATCCGCCTGTTTCTCCTTTTTTGTTGATGGCAATAAACCCTATTTGGAAATCCCGCCTGTCTTTATTTTTTTTCATGATTCTTCTTACGCCTTCCTCACATGCTTCCTGAGGTGATTTGCCCTGTCGCATAAGCTCTACGATCAAAAAGCTTCCAACGGTTCTCACTACTTCTTCGCCTACACCTGTGGCCGTTGCCGCTCCAATCTCATTGTCCACAAATAATCCAGCCCCAATAATAGGGGAGTCGCCAACCCTGCCGGCCATCTTATAGGCCATGCCACTGGTGGTACAAGCTCCTGCAATGTCCCCGTCCTTATCTCTGGCCAGCATGCCAATGGTGTCGTGGTTCTCTATATTGATAATGGTTTCATATTTGGATTTCTTTTTCCATTCCAACCAATCTTTTTTAGCTTTTTCGGTAAGCAAATTTGTTTTGGGAAACCCTTTTTCATAAGCAAATTGTTCTGCTCCCTTTCCGGCCAACATTACGTGTGGGGTGTCTTCCATGACTTTTCGGGCTACAGATATGGGATGGGCTATGTTTTCCATGCATAGCACCGCTCCACAATTACCGTCCTTGTCCATGATACAGGCGTCCAAGGTTACGTTGCCATCCCTGTCCGGTCGGCCTCCATTTCCTACCGTTTCGTTACCCAGGTCTGCCTCCTCTACCATAACGCCCTGTTCTACGGCATCTAATGAGGATCCTCCTTTTTTTAATACTTCCCAGGCCTTTGCCGTAGCATTCTTGAAATTCCAGGTGCAGATTACAATGGGCTTAACGCTCTCCAAGGTAGTTGCAATGGGGGTAGAGTCCTTTTTAGTTTCTTGGCATGAGGCAATAAGAGGGGCAGATATAATTCCCGCCGTGCTAAGGGTAGAATTTTTAAGGAAGTTTCTTCTTTTCATAGGGTGTTGTTGTTTATTTTTAAGGCTCTAAATATAAGAAATATGATTGTAGAAGTGTGCGCCAATTCCTTAGAATCTGCGGTAAATGCCCAAAAAGCTGGTGCTGACCGAATTGAGCTTTGTGCTGAGCTGGCTGTGGGAGGGGTGACCCCTTCTTTTGGGATGTTAAAAATGATAAAGGAGTACATTTCTATTCCGGTCAATGTGCTGATAAGACCAAGAAGTGGCGATTTCACCTATACCGAAATGGAATTTGAGGTCATGAAAAACGATGTGGCAATTTGTTCGGAACTCGGGTATAATGGGATTGTTTCCGGACTGCTTAACAAGGATTTTAGTTTGGATGTGGAAAGGACCCGGGAATTGATAACGCTATCCGGCTCTATGGATTTTACCTTTCATAGGGCATTTGATTGGGTCACGGACCCTTTTGTTGTCTTAAGTCAACTAGATGAATTGGGAGTAGATACCGTGCTGACTTCCGGGCAGCAGCCATCCTCAACCCTGGGTATGTCCCTCTTGTCCCAGTTGATGCAGAAATCCGATGGCTGTACAATAATGCCCGGAGGAGGTATACGGGACACCAATGTGATTCAGTTTAAGGAAAAGGGATTTGGAGCTGTGCATTTATCCGGGATTCAATTTAGGAAGACTTTGGGCCATACTCCAAAAGTGCCCATGAATACGGCCAACTTTTTACGGGAAGATGAAGTTGGTGTAAGCAGTATGGATACTATAAGGGAAGTAGTGCGCATCGTTAAAGAAAATTAAAATTGGAACAATTGCCTCGGAAACCAATATCTTTACTTTAAAATAGTAGGAATGTTACGTTGGATTATTTTTGTGGTGATTTATGTTGTCCTAGGGATGTATACCTTGCAGGCGCTACGCACGTTGACCCGTTATCCATGGGTGTATTATGTTTTTATGCTGCTGTCGCTTTTGGTGCTGGGGAATTTTATATATCAATTTACCATGGGCGAAAGCCCTGGTAGGGTGCTTAGCGTTCCAAAAAGTTATGCGTTTGGTCTGTTATTGGCTATGCTCGCTTTTAAGTCGATCACTATAATTTTTCTGTTCTCTGAGGATATCTTTAGGTTCCTTGCAGGCGGATACCAAAGGCTGTTTGGTGAGGCAAAGGAGTTTAGTCTTCCAGAACGCCGCCGGTTTTTAAGTGCTATTGCTATGGGCATTGCGGCCCTGCCATTCTCGGCATTGTTGTACGGGATGATTAAAGGAAAATATAATTTTAAAGTCCTTAAGTACGAATTGGAATTTGATGATCTGCCAGAGAACTTTAATGGGTATAGAATAACCCAGATTTCCGATGTGCACAGTGGTAGTTTTGACAATAGGGAAAA
The DNA here is from genome assembly GCA_041582955.1 of Arenibacter sp. Lineage (GTDB taxonomy): Bacteria > Bacteroidota > Bacteroidia > Flavobacteriales > Flavobacteriaceae > Arenibacter. The sequence continues at coordinate 1,643 of JBFHGV010000250.1, read as the reverse complement.
AATAGAATACGCTATAGACCTTATTAATCAGCAGCAGAGTGATATATTGCTGTTCACCGGTGATATGGTAAATAACAAGGCCGAGGAAATGTACCCCTGGAAAGACCTTTTTTCTACGTTGGAGGCCAAGGATGGCAAGTTTTCGGTTTTGGGCAATCATGATTATGGGGATTATGTGGATTGGGAAACCGAGGAGGCAAAAAGTAACAATCTTAAGGATTTAAAAGAGCTACAAAAGGAAATGGGTTTTGATCTATTGCTCAACGAAAGTAGGTATTTGCAAAAAGGAAGTGATAAAATTGCCTTGATAGGTGTGGAAAACTGGGGGCGTGGAGGCTTTAAAAAGGCCGGAGATCTTAGAAAGGCCGTTGCAGATATAGACCAGGGCGATTTTAAAATCTTAATGAGTCATGATCCCTCACATTGGGAAGATGAAGTGTTGAAGGATGACTACCACTACCATCTCACTTTGAGCGGACATACCCATGGTATGCAATTTGGGATAGAGATCCCGGGCTGGGTCAAATGGAGTCCCGTCAAATGGAGGTACAAGTATTGGGCAGGGGTATATGAGGAACTTGGGCAGATGATAAACGTAAACCGTGGATTTGGTTATTTGGGTTACCCTGGACGGGTAGGGATATGGCCCGAAATTACGGTCATAACCCTTAAAAAACGCTCTTTAAGCTGATTTTAGTGATTGAAGGGGCTAAAAAGTGATGGCGCTGGTTGTTTTTTAACATTTTTTCTTATTTTTGGTTTATAATCCAAAGTATACTATATGTCTAAATTTGGTGAATTAATTGATATTAACGTTCCCGTGCTGTTGGATTTTTATGCAGAGTGGAATGAGCAATCCACGGCCATGCACCCAGTACTTCGGGATGTGGCTGCCGCCTTGGGAGATAAGGGCAAAGTTATTAAGATTGATGTGGATAAGAACAAGGAGCTTTCCCAAGCGCTTAGGGTTAAGGGCTTGCCTACCTTGATGATATACAAAAAAGGTGAAATGGTGTGGAGGCAGAGCGGAGAGCAGGATGCCAATACGCTGATAGGTATTCTTAACGAGTATATTTAAACTATTATATAACACAAAAAAAACCGAGGTCCAAGCCTCGGTTTTTTTTTGTGTTGGTTACTCAGGGACAGCAACACTGTCCTTTACCTCTTCCGGGATTGCATCCATAGAGGTAGAGTCTATTAAGTCCGGATCGGAAGAAGGGGGCAGAAGATCCTCCATGGGGTCATTGCGGTAGAACCGATCAAACTTGTCAATGTATTCATTGAATATCAGGGTCTCTTTTTCTGCGTTTTCCTTATCTTGATTGGTAATCAAAATATCTATATTTCTGCTGTAGGCCTCTAGGTCCGGAATGATTTCATCCAAAAAGAGTCGCTGCTCATCAAAAGGTAGGTTGGCAAAATAATCCAAGCGTTCCTGGTAGATCCTTTTTAGTTTTTGGAATAGGTTTCTGGCCTTTTCGGTTTCCCCAACTTTATAATAGCCGTCCACAAAAGGTTCAACAAAGGCGTAATAGCCAAAATGCTCTACCGGCATGTTTTCCATGGCGATATTGATGATGTCCTTTGCCTTGTCTATCTTGTTCTCATCGATCAAGGCTTCTGTGAGTCGGGCCAAATTG
>JBFHGV010000249.1:0-5662 GCA_041582955.1 Arenibacter sp. | reverse complement strand
CGCTATACCCATCATATTGGCCTCTGCTATCCCCACCTGAAAGAAACGTTCTGGGTTTTCGTCAATAAAATCCTGCATTTTAAGGGAGCCCACCAAATCGGCACAGAGTGCCACTACATTTGGATTGGTCCTTCCTAATTCGGTCAGCCCCGCTCCAAAGCCACTTCGCGTATCATTTTTACCTTGATCTATATATTTTTTCATTTTTACCTTCTTTATTTGTTTGTTAGAAAATGATAGGGATTAGTAGTCCCCAGCGGTTTCGGGGTTTTGGGCCAAGGCCGTTTCCAGTTGTTCATCGTTGGGGGCCTTTCCGTGCCAAGCATGGGTGTACATCATAAAATCTACTCCGTGACCCATTACGGTATGCAAAAGTACACAGACAGGTTTACCTTTTCCGGTCCTTGTTTTGGCTTCTTTCATTCCGTTGATAATGGCTTCAAGGTTGTTGCCTTCTTGTATTTCCAGAACATCCCAGCCAAAGGCTTCAAATTTCTTCTTAAGGTCGCCCATTGGCAATACGTCATCCGTAGAACCATCAATCTGCTGTCCGTTGTAATCCACGGTGGCAATTAAATTGTCCACTTTTTTACCGGCAGCATACATTATAGCTTCCCAATTTTGTCCTTCCTGCAATTCACCATCACCGTGAAGGGTATAAACCAATTTGGGGTCATTGTTGAGTTTTTTGGCCTGAGCCGCGCCCAAGGCAACGGACAAGCCCTGCCCCAATGATCCGGAGGCAATACGCACTCCAGGCAAGCCTTCATGGGTGGTGGGGTGTCCCTGTAGTCGGGAATCTATTAACCTAAAAGTGTTTAGTTCCTCAATAGGGAAATACCCCTTCCTTGCCAAAACACTATAGAAGACAGGAGATATGTGGCCGTTGGACAAAAAGAATAAATCCTCATCCTTGCCATCCATGTCAAATCCGTCTTTGAGCTCCATTATTTCATTGTAAAGAGCAACAAAAAATTCAGTACAGCCTAAAGAGCCTCCTGGGTGGCCCGAGTTAACCTTATGAACCATTCTTAGAATGTCTCTGCGGACCTGAACGGTCAAATCTTGTAATTCTTGAAGTTTTGGCATTTTATCTATCTTTTTAAAACTTCCCAAAAGTAATCGCTATCTTTTGGGTATACAAGTTGTAGTTATTATAATTTATTAACTATGAGGGCCAATAACATAACTTTATTTTTTTGTTAGGGATTTAATGGCTCAGAGTTGATTATATTTGCGGCTTTAAATATATCTTTTTTTGAAATTTACATTACAGCATTCAGATACGAGGACCAAAGCTAGGGCTGCAGAACTTATAACAGACCATGGTAAGATAGAAACGCCAATATTTATGCCAGTAGGTACAGTGGCATCGGTAAAGGGGGTACATCAAAAAGAGCTGAGGGAGGAGATAAACCCAGATATTATTTTGGGGAATACCTATCATTTATATCTGAGACCTAAAACTGAAATATTGAAAAAAGCCGGTGGACTTCATAAGTTTATGGGGTGGGACCGGAATATATTGACCGATAGCGGGGGGTATCAGGTGTATTCCCTTTCCAATAACCGAAAGATAAAAGAGGAAGGCGTTAAGTTTAAGTCGCACATAGATGGTTCCTATCATGTGTTTACACCAGAGAACGTTATGGAGATCCAGCGTACTATTGGGGCTGATATTATTATGGCGTTTGACGAATGTACTCCTTATCCTTGTGATTATAAATACGCCAAGAGGTCTATGCATATGACCCATAGGTGGTTGGATCGCTGTATAGCCCATTTGGAGAAAACCCCCTTTACCTATGACTATTCCCAAACTTTTTTTCCTATTGTACAGGGTTCTACCTATAAGGACCTAAGAAGGCAATCGGCCGAATATATTGCCGGAGTTGGGGCAGAAGGAAACGCTATTGGAGGGCTTTCTGTAGGGGAGCCTGCAGAGGAGATGTACGGAATGACCGAGGTAGTCTGTGAGATCCTGCCCGAAGATAAACCCCGATATCTTATGGGGGTAGGTACCCCTATCAATATATTGGAGAATATTGCCTTGGGAATAGATATGTTTGATTGTGTGATGCCTACTAGGAACGCCAGAAATGGAATGCTGTTTACGGCCCATGGGACCATCAATATAAAAAATAAGAAGTGGGAGGATGATTTTTCGCCCTTAGACGAAATGGGTACTACATTTGTGGATTTGGAGTATTCCAAGGCATATTTGAGACATTTGTTTGCGGCCAATGAGTATTTAGGTAAACAAATAGCCACAATTCATAACCTGGGATTTTATATGTGGTTGGTTCGCGAAGCAAGAAAACATATTTTAGCGGGGGATTTTTATGAGTGGAAATCCGTAATGGTAAAACAAATGGATAAACGATTATAGGTGCTAAGTATAATAGATAAATACATATTAAAGCGCTATCTAGCAACTTTTTTTGTGATGCTGTTGCTATTTATCCCAATTGGGATCATGGCCAATTTGGCAGAACAAATTGGGAAAATGATAGACAATGAAGTGCCATTTGCGGAAATCGCCATCTATTATATGAATTTTACCCTAGTGATCGGGAATCTGTTGTTTCCTATTTTTCTCTTTCTGTCGGTAATTTTCTTTACTTCCAAACTTGCCAATAATACCGAAATCGTAGCCATTCTAAGTTCTGGGGTTTCCTACGGAAGGTTTTTGCGTCCCTATTTGATTGGGGCGTCCTTTATAGCCCTTATCATGTTTTTTATGAGCATGTTTATTGTTCCACCGGCAAGTGTAGGCTACAATGAATTTAAGTATAAGTATTTAAAGAAAGGCAAGAAGGACAGGGTTACTACAAACATCTTCAATCAATTAAACGAAAATGACTATCTCTATGTAAGTAGTTTTGATCCAGCAAGGCAGATAGGTTACAACTTTACCATGGAGCGCTTTAACGAGGAGAACACCTTGGACTTTAAGATTTCAGCGGCCAATATTAGATGGGTAGATAAGGATTCAGTGTATAGGCTTACCTCATATGTGAAAAGGAAATTGGTAGGCAATGAAGAGGTGGTAGAGACCAAGCGTAGGCTGGATACCATTTTTGATTTCAAGATAGACGATCTAACCCCAGTGTCCTATATAGCAGAAACCAAGAATATGTTTGAGCTGGATAAGTTTATTGCAGCTCAAAAAAGAAAGGGCGCCTCCAATATAAACAGTTATATTTTGGTGAAGTACAAGCGATGGGCCTTGCCCATTGCCGCTTTTATTCTGACCGTAATTGCTGTTGCCGTATCCTCGGTAAAAAGACGTGGGGGCATGGGGGTTAATTTGGCATTTGGAATAGGGGTGGCATTTATATATATCTTTTTTGATAAGGTATTTGGAACCCTTGCCGAACAGTCTGGTTTTTCCCCTTTATGGGCTGTTATTATCCCGAACGTAATGTTTGGTGCCATAGCTTTTTATCTGCTACAGAATGCCAAGCGCTAAGTTTAGGAATTACCTTCATTTGCATTTTATAGTCTTTATATGGGGCTTTACGGCAGTCCTGGGAAAGTTGATAAGCATAGAGGCCCTTCCCTTGGTGTGGTACCGTATGCTAATGGCTTCCTTGATTATTCTGGTCTATATTCTTTTAAAGAACAAACCCCTTAAGGTAAAGCCCAAAATCTTGTCTAGCTTGCTAATTGCCGGAATAGTGGTGGCCCTGCACTGGGTTACATTTTTTATGGCCATAAAAATCTCCAATGTCTCCGTTGCATTGGCAACGATGTCTACTGGGGCATTATTTACCGCTTTGATAGAGCCTTTTTGGTATGGGCGTAAAATGGTTGGATATGAATTGGTTTTTGGGATAGTGGTAATACTGGGGCTTGCCATTATGTTTAATCTGGAAGCGGACTATACCGCTGGGATATTGCTGGCCTTGATTTCGGCCTTATTGGCCGCTATATTTTCCTTGATCAACGGAAAATTGATCCAAAAAGAAAATTCGGCTGTCATATCCTTTTATGAGTTGGGGAGTGGTGTGTTGTTCCTATCCCTCTATCTGGGGCTTGATCAAGGATTTGATGAAGCATTTTTTCAGCTCCCTCCAATCGACTGGTTTTATATATTTATCCTGGCCTCTGTTTGTACCGCCTATGCTTTTATTGTCTCTGTGAAGGTGATGAAATATATTGCGCCCTATACGGTAATGCTTACAAATAACCTGGAGCCGGTCTATGCTATTGTTTTGGCTTTTATTATATTAGGGGATAGTGAGAAAATGAGCCCCCTTTTTTACCTTGGGGCATTGCTTATTTTAACAACGGTTATAGCCAATGGTATTTTGAAAAACAGAAAAAAATTAAAAAAATCGACTAATGGGTTACCTTTCCATTAAAGTTTTATATTTGCCTGTTGAAAAGAACTAAACCTGTAAACTTATGGAGTATTTAGATTTTGAACTTCCAATTAAAGAGCTAGAAGAGCAATTGGATAAGTGCATGATAATTGGGGAAGAAAGTGACGTGGACGTTTCGGAAACATGTAAACAAATAGAAAAAAAGCTGGCGGATACCCGCAAAGAAATATATAAAAACCTAACGGCTTGGCAAAGGGTGCAACTATCAAGGCATCCCAATAGGCCGTATACCTTAGATTATATTCATGCCATTTGCGGCGATACCTTCTTGGAGCTTCATGGGGACCGCAATGTAAAAGACGATAAGGCAATGATAGGGGGACTTGGGAAAATTGGAGACCAGAGCTATATGTTTGTAGGGCAACAAAAAGGTTACAATACCAAGACCAGACAATACCGTAATTTTGGCATGGCCAATCCTGAGGGTTATAGAAAGGCACTTCGACTAATGAACTCGGCCGAAAAGTTTGGGATACCCGTGGTGTGTTTTATAGATACTCCAGGAGCCTATCCAGGGATAGAAGCAGAAGAAAGAGGCCAAGGCGAGGCAATAGCAAGAAATATTTTGGAAATGACCCGCTTAAAAGTTCCTGTTATTGTTGTGATCATAGGGGAAGGAGCCTCTGGTGGAGCATTGGGGATAGGTGTAGGGGATAAGGTGCTGATGTTGGAAAATACATGGTACTCCGTTATTTCGCCCGAATCCTGCTCTTCCATACTTTGGAGAAGTTGGGAATATAAGGAACAGGCAGCCGAAGCTTTAAAACTTACGGCTACCGATATGAAAAAAATGAAGCTTATTGATGAGATTGTACGTGAACCCGCAGGAGGGGCGCACGCCAATCGGGAAAAGACTTTTGAAATCGTTAAAAATAAAATTTCATCACATTTTGAGGAATTAAAAAAGTTATCACCAAAAGAATTGGTCGATAACAGAATGGAAAAATATGCGAATATGGGAGTCTTTAATGGATAACATCCCTTTTTGTCAAGGTGAAAAAATCTGGAGTAGAAATTCTCCAGATTTTTTTTGCTTATAAACATATTTCGTAACTTATCAACAGGCAAATTGTTGATCAACTGTTAATATCCTAAATCTTATTTTAATTCTTATTTGTATAATTTAGCAATCATGGAAAAAACGAACCCAGTTATTGGTCATCGGATAGACAAGTCCACCATAATCAACCTAGAGAAGGGGAAAATACCACCTCAAGCGGTTGATTTAGAGGAAGTTGTACTTGGAGCGATGATGATAGACAAAAAGGGATGTT
>JBFHGV010000248.1:0-5669 GCA_041582955.1 Arenibacter sp. | reverse complement strand
GCTATGGATGCCATGGAAAGATTGTTCAGTATAAATCCCGTGCCCGGTTTTCCCTCACGATCTTTTGAACGCAGTGGCTATATAGATCGCTTAAGGGACCCAGAAAGATGGCAACATACCGATGACCCCGAATGGGACTGGAAGTCCACCACCAGTAGCGATGAGGCCATTGGTCATATTTTTGCCTATGGCGTCATGGCCGAACTTATGGACAACAACCTAAAGGAGCGCGCCATTACCCTGATTGATACCCTTATGAGCCATATTGTAAGAAACGATATGTATTTGGTGGATTTTGATGGAAAACCCACCACTTGGGGCCGATGGAATCCTGAATATGTGAACGCCAGACCTAAAATGGTGGGCGATAGAAAAGTAAATGCTTCCAATATTATTGGCATGTTACAAACGGCCTATCATTTTACCGGCAAGGAAAAATACAAGGATAAAGCCTTCGACCTCATGGAAAACCACGGGTATTTGGACAATCTGATGTGGCCCATGAAGGATGTGGCCATGGCCCCTGACGATGCCGATGATTGGAGCAAAATGTTGTCCGAATCTTGGAATCACTCGGACGATGAAATGTACTTCGTAGGATATTGGGGCCTCTATAAATACGCCTTTAACGACACCCTAAAAACCAAATACAAGGAAGCTATTATTGACCATTGGGAGATAGAACGCCCAGAAAAGGAAGGGGCCTGGAACATCATGACCGCCCTTACCGGCACCCCAGAATTTGACCTGGAAGAGGCGGCATGGTACCTTAGGGAACACCCTATGGACCTGGTTACATGGAATATTATGAACAGCCACAGAAAAGACATTACCTTTGTTGAACCCAACTTTAGGGAACAGACCATAAGCGAAGTACTGCCACCGGATGAAAGACCCATTCAACGCCATAACGCCAATATGTTTAAATTAGATCGTGTTGGCAATAATGACGGCAGCCAGGAATATACTGCCGGAGATATTTGGTTATTGCCTTATTGGATGGGAAGATATCTTGGGGTAATTAGTGAACCACAATCCTAGGACCCTAAATAACATATAGAACAAGCCCTACTATGGAAAGCAGCAAAAAGCTATTGAAGATTACTTTAGAAAACAACCCTATAATCCTATTGTTCGTAACCCCCATACTCTTTAGTGCTTGTGGACAAGACAATTTTAAAATGGAAAAACAAATAACACACGACCTTTCCTATAATCACGACCTTGACAATAATGATAATTTCTCTCCGGACGATGAGTGGTTGGTTTATGATACCAGAACTGAAAAAGGAGGAATTGGCGGCAATGGCAAAATAGAAAAAGTCCATTTGGAAACTGGCCGAAAAGTGGCGCTATACGAATTGGAAAACAACCAAAATTTCGGTCCAGGTGTAGGAGCGGTAAGCTACAGCCACACCCAAAACGAAGTAGTCTTTATACATGGTTTATTAAATTGTTCTTTGGACAAGCCCTATGAACAATGGAGACGCACCGGGGTTATCATCAAGGACGATGCGCCTGGCAAGCCTATTTTTATGGACGCCAGGGATATAACCTTTCCCTATACGGTCGGGGCCTTACGAGGGGGCAGTCATAGACACGAATACAGCGGTGACGGACAATGGATAGGCTTTACCTACAATGATGCCATTATGAAAGACCTTGAAGAGGCCACAGGCACCCCCCATAATCTAAGAACCATAGGGATTTCCAAAAAACTAAACAGGGTAAACGTTGCCCAATCCAACAATGGGGAAGATTTCTCCGGGGAATGGTTCTCTGCCCTAGTGGTAGCAGTAGTACCCGATCCCACTCCCGGTTCCGATGAGATAAACAGAGCAGCAGGAGATAGCTGGGTAGGACATTCAGGCTATAAAAAGCCCAACGGCACCACCCAAAGGGCTAGGGGCTTTATTGGTACCGTGAGAAACCAAAACGGAGAGGCGGTAGACGAAGTTTTTATCGTTGATATACCAGAAGATATTACCATTCCCGGCAATGCCCCGCTTGAAGGAACCGAAACGACCATGCCAGCACCCCCCAAAGGCAGTCTCCAACGCAGGCTCACCTTTACCGCCAATACCAAATACCCCGGCTGTGAAGGTATAGTGCGCTCCTCACATGACGGCAGCATGCTGGCTTTTATTGCCAAAGATTCCAATAATATAAAACAAGTATTCACCATTCCCCCGCAAGGAGGGCAACCTACCCAAAGAAGCTTCCACAATTCGGACGTCCAGGGCTACCTACGTTGGCACCCAACAGAGCATCACCTTGTCTATGTCTGGAACAATGCCCTGGTTGGACTAAAACTAAACGAAGGCAAAAGCGTGGTACTAACACAACCGGACCAGTATGCACCCTCAAATCTAGTGTGGTCTCACCATGGTGATAAAATAGCCTATAATAAATTGGTCATGGATCAGGACAACCAGCCCTCCAAACAAATATTTATGATTGAACTATAACCTGAACCAGAATAAATATAAAAACCATACTTCCTTTTTGTTCCGCTGTGACCTAACCCCAATCCAACAAACCGCTCTCAAGGATACTGACTTTGGCCTTTGCCGAAAATAGGTAGCACCCAGGAATATCCCATGCCTTGGAACCGAACACTGGGGCAGCAACACCCATGCTCGCCCCAGAAACAAATGAGACCATATACCAATAAAAGTTTATTGGGGCTATAGCCACTTCTCTTCCCCTTAGTACAAAGCCAAAGAGTGGAAAAACTCTAAAGCAAACTGATGTCCTATTTGTTTTATGCTTCACAAGGCATAAAAGTTTCCTGAAAGGAGACTCAAAAATAAAATTAAGGGAAGTAAAGGGTACAAGATTCATGATTTTTATAACAAATCATTACTTTTATCCCACCAAAAACAATTCTAGATGTCCACTTCCAAAAAAGAATACAAAAGAGTTACCGTAAAATCCCTTGTTGATATGAAAAAAAACGGGGAGAAAATATCGATGTTAACGGCTTATGACTATTCTATGGCCAAAATAGTGGATGCCGCCAATGTGGATGTTATTTTAGTGGGCGATTCTGCCAGTAACGTTATGGCAGGCCACGAAACCACCCTCCCCATTACCTTAGATCAAATGATCTACCATGCCTCTTCTGTCATTAGGGCAGTATATAGGGCCTTGGTTGTGGTAGACATCCCATTTGGTAGCTACCAAAGTGATCCTAAGGAGGCCTTGCGCTCCGCCATTCGCATTATGAAGGAAAGTGGCGCGCATGCAGTAAAGGTTGAAGGAGGTCATGAAATAAAAGAGTCTGTTAAAAGAATTCTGAACGCCGGAATCCCAGTGATGGGACATTTGGGGCTTACGCCACAATCCATTTATAAATTTGGCACCTATACCGTACGTGCCAAAGAAGAAGAAGAGGCCCGTAAACTTAAGGAGGATGCCAAACTATTGGAAAAAATGGGATGCTTCGCCATAGTACTGGAAAAAATCCCTGCAAAATTGGCCAAGGAAGTGGCAGAAAGTGTATCCATCCCCATTATTGGTATTGGTGCCGGAAATGGTGTGGATGGCCAAGTTCTGGTACTACATGACCTATTAGGGATTACCCAGGAATTTAACCCTAGGTTCTTGCGCCGTTACCTGAATCTATTTGATGAAATGGGCAAGGCCATATCCCAATATGTAGATGATGTAAAAACCAGAGACTTCCCCAATGATGATGAGCAATATTAGGGCTTTTGATAGTTGTACATTCTCTATAGGTGCATACTCTTTACACATAATACAACTACAACCCAATTAATACGCCCCAGGTGTCCAAAAAAATAATTTCCACAGCAGAAAACCTTCAGGTATTGTACGAAGACAATCACCTAATTGCCATTAACAAAAGGGCAGGTGATATTGTACAGGGCGATAAGACCGGGGATACACCACTAAGCGAGGTGGTAAAGAATTACTTGAAACATAAATACAATAAACCTGGCAATGTATACCTTGGGGTAGCGCATAGACTGGACAGACCTACCACAGGGATCGTGGTCTTTGCAAAGACTTCCAAGGCCCTGCCCAGACTAAATAAATTGTTCGCCGAAAAGGACGCCAAAAAAACCTATTGGGCCATAGTTAAAAAAATGCCCAAAAAAGAGGAGGATACCTTGATCCACTGGCTTAAAAGAAACCCTAAGCAAAACAAATCCTACGCCAACATAAAGGAAGTCCCGGACAGCAAAAAGGCTATTTTGGACTATAGGCTGATTAAAAAATTAGACCGACATTTTTTATTGGAGATCAATTTAAAAACAGGCAGACACCATCAAATAAGGTCACAGCTATCTGCCATTGGCTGTCCTATAAGGGGCGATTTAAAATATGGGGCAGATAGGAGCAATAAAGACGGAAGTATCCACCTGCACGCCAGAAGCCTCTCATTTATCCATCCTGTAAAAAAAGAACTTCTGCAATTAGTTGCTCCACCTCCTACCGAAAGTGTGTGGAACGCCTGTACGTAAATTTTCACTATATTTAGTACATATCCCTATTTAAACGGTCATATGGGCACTAGATCCTTATTTATTATAGGCTTGTTATGTATAGCTTCCTGTGGAAGCTATAATTCCATTGACTCCTTTTATGAGGAACACAAAAATGACAATCAGGTTACGGCAATAAGAGTACCTCAATTTATGCTTAGCACGCTAAGTGGCATTTCACCGGAAATAAAAGAATTAATAGGAGGAGCCAATGACCTGAGATATATGCGTTTTTCTGTGGAAAATCCCTCGCGAGCACAATTCTTAAACACTCAGGTAAATGGTATAACCGGGAATACGTTCATTGAAATTTTTCGTAAAAATGATGAACTAAAACGCTCCGTTGTTTCCATACGCGAGCGCAAAAACACCGTTAAAGAGATTTTAATCTACAACAATAATATTAGCAGTGGATCTATACTATATATCAATGGTAACTTTAACCCTACCCGTGTGCGACATATGGCACAAAATAACGACTTTGAAAACCTTGGGGACTTCTTGGGCAATTACGGGGTAAATTTATCCAATTAAATACACCCCCAATCTACTTATAGGATCGTACACTTTCTATAACCACCGAACTTAATATAAGGACCCCGCCAATAACAGTAGTCCAACTGGGGATTTCTGACAAAAATATCATCCCGATAATAATTCCGAAAACAGGCTGTATGCTACTAATAATACTCACCGTTGTAATGGTAAAATGTTTAAAGCAATTTATAAAAAGTGTATGACCAATAGCCGTGGTAAACAAAGCAAGTGCTACCAAGGCCGGCCATTGGTCCGCTATGGCACCTACTTGGAACATAAGAAATGCTGGCGCCAAAACAAATCCCACAATTCCTGTTTGGTAGGCCATTAACATGGAACCGTTGTACCGACTCCCCTTAGACTTTAACATAATGTTTCTAATAGCATACGCAAAGGCCGAAAAAACACCCAGACCTACAGCAATTAAATGGGAATTCCCCGCCTTAAAGTCAGGTGCCAACAAATAGATACCGCCCAATACCAATAACCCCAAGACAAAATGGATACGCTGAAAAGGCGTTTTTAAAATTAGGGGTTCCAACATAGCCGTTATAATAGGATAGGTAAACATGGACAACATACCTATGGCCACACTGGAGAGTTGTAAGGAATAAAAATAGG
>JBFHGV010000247.1:0-5688 GCA_041582955.1 Arenibacter sp. | reverse complement strand
TAAAGACGACTACGTCATATCTTTTTTTTAGTTTATTGATAACTAATTGTTTTTCAACATTTATATGTGATTTAGGATAGTCTTTGTTAATTATTAGATGTTGTACCACATGTTGTCTTACCCATTCTTCGGGTTGCAGCACAACAAATTTTTTGCGTATTACATCAAAAATATAGACTTTATTTTCCCTATTTTTGAATCGAAACGGAAACGTAGGATAGTTTAACGGTTGCATAGTACAAAGTTGATGAATTTTTTTAGATGGACGAGGTAAAACAGATTGTAAGCGGTATAAAAAATGGGAATATAGCACCAATATATTTTCTTACAGGGGAGGAACCTTTTTATATAGATAAAATTGCGGAATATATTGAAAAAAATGTCCTGTCTGAAGAAGAACGCGGGTTTAATCAGGTAATTCTTTACGGTAAGGAAGTTACTATAGAGGATATTGTGGGGAATGCCAAAAGGTTCCCTATGATGGCAGATCGCCAAGTGGTCATTGTCAAGGAAGCCCAACATTTGTCACGTACCATAGAAAATTTGGTAAAGTATGCGGAACAACCCCAACCCTCAACGGTATTGGTGTTGTGCTATAAGTATAATAAGCTTGATAAAAGAAAGAAACTCTATAAGACCATTAAAAAATCGGGGGTTGTTTTTGAGGGCAAGAAGCTTTATGAAAACCAAGTAGCCGATTGGATAAAAAAAGTCTTGCAATCCCGTGGTTATGGTATCACGTTTAAGGCTGCCAATTTGTTGGTGGAGTTTTTGGGAACAGATTTGGGCAAAATTAACAAGGAACTGGAAAAACTGTGCTTGGTGATACCAAAAGGTGTGGAAATTACGCCTGAAGCCATTGAGGAAAACATAGGGATAAGCAAGGATTACAATAATTTTGAGCTCAAAAAAGCAATCGGAGAAAGAGATATAGTTAAGGCTACTAGAATTGTTAATTATTTTGCGCAAAATCCCAAGGACAACCCTTTTGTATTGACGGTTACCTTATTGTATTCTTTTTTTAATCAACTTCTAGCTTATCATGGACTTAAGGACCATTCTCCCAAGAGCGTTTCTTCTGCCTTGGGCATAAGACCCTTCTTTGTTGGAGAAATTCAAGCCGCTGCCAAAAAATATCCCATGAGAAGGGTTAGTGAGATTATCTCCAGTTTACGACAATTGGATGTTAAGGGAAAAGGGGTTGGCTCTACAATTTCCCAAGAAGATCTATTAAAAGAACTGCTGATTAAGATTTTTTAACCCCTATATTTACTATTCCCTAATAAACGTTGCCTACTTGGCAACACCGTGCTACGCTGGTTATAGGTGACCTATTTTTTTTTAACAAAGACAACTTTATCGCCACCATATTTAACCCCAGTTCTTACGCGTATTCTTTAGCCAATAATACAAGGGCTATTAGCGTTTGTCCAAACTGTATTTACCTGGGCCCACCAATAATATTACGGTGAAAGTCAAAAGGAACAAGAGCGCTTTTTCCTTAACCTGATAAGGGTCGGCAGCATGTACTATAAATGCTGCTACCAACATGGTAATGATAGTAGGTACGGTAGCCCAACGCGTCTTAAACCCTATAATTATAAGTATAGGGCATACAAACTCGCCAATTACCGCCAAGAATAGGGAAGGGGCTGCACCTATACCTATGGGATCACCAAATTCAAAATTGGCTGATATTAATTTTAGAAATTTGGGGAGTCCGTGTGTAAGCATTAAAATTGAGGAACATACACGAAGAATAAGCAGGCCTAGATCTTTCATTGGGGGTGCTTTTTATTTTTAGAATGAATTTTTAACACGCTAAAAGTAACCATTAGTTTGTTAATATTTTTATAAAATACAAAATTTGTGTCTTGGTATTACCGAGTTAAAATTGGGAATAGTTTATTTTAAAATTTATCTTAATTTCGGAAATGCTGTTGGATCGGATTCGTGCATAATAGCATAGACTTTTTCAAAAATATCCTCGGCATTTGGCTTGGAGAAATAATCCCCATCAGTAGCATAGGCAGGCCTATGGGGTTTAGCAGTAAGGGTTTGCGGTGCACTGTCCAAATATTTGTAGGCTCCTTGTTTTTCCACAATTTCATGGACCAGATAGGCGGAACACCCACCAGGTACATCTTCATCAATTACCAACAATCTATTCGTTTTTTTAATGCTTTTTAGCACATCATGGCCCCTGTCAAAAGGCATTAAGCTTTGTGCATCCACCACTTCGGCTTCAATCCCTACCTCTTTTAGTTCCGAGGCGGCTTGCATCACTATACGCAAGGTAGATCCGTAGGATAGTAGGGTGATATCTTGGCCTGGCTGTATTACTTCTACAACTCCAATAGGGGTACAAAGTTCCCCCAAGTTATTGGGTTTGGGTTCTTTTAGGCGATATCCGTTTAGACTTTCTATCAATAATGCCGGTTCATTCCCCTTCAATAAGGTATTGTAAAATCCGGCAGCTTTGGTCATATTTCTAGGTACTAAGATGTACATTCCCCTTAATAAATGTATAAGTCCGCCCATTTGTGAACCGGAATGCCATATACCTTCCAATCTATGGCCACGTGTTCTTACGATCAATGGGGCACGTTGCTTGCCTACTGTCCTGTAAAGGAGGGTAGCCAAATCATCGGTTAAGGTGAACAGGGCGTAGAATATATAATCCAAGTACTGAATTTCTGCTATGGGGCGTAAGCCTCTCATAGCCATGCCTATACCCTGGCCAATAATGGTAGCCTCCCTAATTCCACAGTCTGCCACACGTAACGCTCCATATTTTTTTTGCAGTCCTTCCAATCCCTGGTTTACGTCTCCAATAGCCCCGGTATCCTCCCCAAAGATTAAGGCTTCGTCATATTTTTCAAATAGTACATCAAAGTTGTCCCTTAATATTATTCTACCGTCCACTTCCTCGGGTTGCACGCTATAAGTAGGCTTAACCTCGGTCACATGCAGGGCACTGTTCTCTTGCTGATTGTACAAATGTGTACTGAACTTATCTTGCGACTCTTTTAAAAAGTTATTGGTCCATTGGGCCAACAGCTCCTTTTCCCTACTGTTTTCACCCAATAAATAACGCAATGCCTTTCTGGCCTTGGAAGCTAAATCCTTTTTTATAGGCTCCTCAATGGCTATCAAATCATTTTTTAATTTAGCAATGAAATTTTTGTTGGGACTGGAATTGGCTGCTTGGTCCAGCAGGCTTACCAGTATTTTCTTTTGCTCCCTATGCGGTGTTAAAAACTCGTCCCAGGCTTCTTTACGAGCGCTTCTTACCTGTCTCTTGATGCTTTTTTCCAGAGTCTTTAACTCTTCTTCGGTAGCAATTTTGTTTTCCAGTATCCACTCCCTATAGCGTTTGTTACAATCATTTTCCTTCTCCCATGATAGGCGTTCTTCACTTTTATACCGCTCGTGGGAACCCGAGGTAGAATGGCCTTGTGGTTGGGTGAGCTCCGTAACATGTATAATAACCGGTACATGTTCGTCCCTGGCAATATCAGATGCGTTTTCGTAAGCATGTATCAATGCGGTATAATCCCAGCCCTTAACCTTTAAAATTTCGTAACCGGCGTTATTCTCATCGCGCTGAAACCCAGCCAAAATCTTGGATATATCCTCTTTTGTGGTCTGATGTTTGGCATGAACCGAAATACCATAGTCATCATCCCACACACTTATGACCATAGGAACTTGTAGGACTCCTGCGGCATTAATGGTTTCAAAAAAGACGCCTTCACTGGTACTGGCGTTTCCAATTGTACCCCAAGCAACTTCATTTCCGTTATCGGAAAATTTAGGCTTATTTATATTTTTTACGTTCCTATATATCTTGGAAGCTTGTGCCAAACCCAATAGTCTGGGCATTTGCCCGGCAGTACAGGAAATATCTGCACTACTGTTTTTTTGTTTTGTCAAATCGCGCCAACTACCATCTTCATTGATACTAAAGGTTGTAAAATGTCCACCCATCTGCCTACCGGCACTCATAGGGTCTTTTGTAATATCTGTGGTGGCGTAAAGACCGTGAAAGAATTGTTTGGGGGTTAAAAGCCCTAAGGCCATCATAAAGGTTTGATCCCTATAATAACCACTTCGGAAATCTCCATCCCGAAAAGATCTGGCCATGGCCAGCTGCGGAAGTTCCTTACCATCTCCAAAAATCCCGAATTTTGCCTTGCCCGTCAAAACTTCCCTTCTTCCCAATAGGCTACATTCCCTGCTGATTACAGCAATTTCGTAATCCTTTAATATTTGTTCCTGAAAATCATCAAATGAAATATCGTTACTAGCTTTGGAATCTATGTTCATTACGGAATTAATGGTTTATCGCAAAAATATCAAATCAATATGGTTTTTGCAACCTATGACACCTTATAATAATTAATAAATCTTTAACGAAAGTAAAGAAGACAATTTAATCGTTGGGAATTTCGTAAAATAATTCGTCAAATATAAGAATATAGCAATAATTTAAAACCATTTTCGAGTAAACAGACCGGTTAGTGTGCGTGGACTGAAGGTAATGACAAATCTAATTCTTTCATCGTATTGAGGTTGGGCAATTTCCCAACCATTATTGGAGTACAAGGGAAAATAGAGCTCAAAATAATCGGTCAAAAGGTTTAAACGCACCCCGGAATCATAAACCAGTCGCTCCTTGGTGCCCTTATTTTTTACAAAACCAATATCGCCATATAGTTCTATCCAGCGCCATATATTTACACTGGTATTAACCGTTGCCATCCAATCATTTGCAAAGGGGTATTTCAATTTGGACTTAAAGCCCCCCTCAGCTACAATGATCTGTTGACTGTAGATTCCCGATCCTTCCGATCTTCCCAAATAATCATAATCAAAAAGGTAATCCGTAGGGCGGTCCAATGCAAAACTAAAAAAGTCCGTTACCCCGGCCGTTTCATTGCGGATAAATTTCCCTGCGAAAAATCTAAAATTAAACTGTCTGTTGCTTTCAAACAGTTTACGATACTCCAGTTCATAAGCCAACTTGGTAAACTTGTTGGAATATTGTGCATCTATGGACCAGCTAAGATAATTAAGGATATTGTTGGTGGTATTATAGTATTTGGCATTCAATACGTTATAATCAGGGTCGGTTTCCAATCCTGCTGTCACCAAAGTGGGGTCCACATCCCTAAAAACATTTACAGATCGCAGAATCAAGGCCTCTCTTTTATTTAGTAATAAGTTGTCTGGTCTCCACCCAAAGCCTATAGAAGGGCTAATGGTGCTGTACCGTGAATTCTTCTGAAAATGGGAAGTTGAGCCCCTAAGGGAATAGTTGGTAACATAGTGTCCACTTCTTCCGTGATATTTTCTAAAATTAAACTTTCCATAGCCAACAAAGGTTTTTTCGTTGGGGGCATAGGATGGTGCAAAATCAAAAACAAAAGGTCTTTCCAAAAGGGTTTTATTGTGCAATCTCATACCTGGGGAGAGTCCGTCATACTTGTTGAATCCAAGCACAGGAACATAAAATACCTGATTGTAGTATGGATCTTCGGCATCCTTAAAAAATTGAAACTTTAACTTCTTGTTACTCGAAAAGAACCCATTTAGGGACTTCCAATTATCACGTTGATTAAACTCTGGTATGGTCTGGTCATAGTTTAACACCAGTCGGTCTTCATCATTTCTAGGGATAGTGAT
>JBFHGV010000246.1:0-5697 GCA_041582955.1 Arenibacter sp. | reverse complement strand
GCCCGTACCGATCGGTACGTTCGGGCGGGTCTACCAATTCCACCACGCCTGCATTGACTCCGATTATTATCGGGATGCAAATATAAAGTAATTTTTCAATTTTAAAATACTTAAGCGATAAAAAGTTTTTTTTGGTAAATTTAGCCTCTATATAAACCACTTTATGCAAGAGATTTCAGAATACCTCAACAAGAACAAAGATCGATTTATCAATGAGTTGATCCAACTCCTAAAAATACCCTCGGTAAGCGCCGACCCCGCTTATTCACAGGATGTTATAAATGCATCCGAAGCTATCAAGACAGCCCTTTTGGAAGCGGGATGCGAGACGGCCGAAATCTGCGAGACCGAGGGATACCCCATTGTTTTTGCGGAAAAAATAATTGACCCCGAACTTCCCACAGTACTAGTTTACGGACATTATGACGTACAACCGGCAGATCCTATAGACCTGTGGGACTCACCTCCGTTTGAACCCCAAATAAAAACAACCGATATCCACCCCGAAGGAGCCATCTTTGCAAGAGGTGCCTGCGACGACAAAGGACAAATGTACATGCACGTAAAGGCAATGGAATTTATGGTAAAAACCAACCAATTGCCCTGCAACGTCAAATTCATGATAGAAGGGGAAGAAGAGGTCGGCAGTGAGAATTTAGGCCAATTTGTCGCCGCCAACAGAGAAAAGCTGGCCAATGACATCATCCTAATTTCAGATACAGGCATGATCGCCAAAAATGTTCCATCTATCACAACAGGGCTGCGTGGCCTAAGCTACGTGGAAGTAGAAGTTACAGGCCCCAATAGGGATCTACACTCCGGACTCTATGGTGGTGCTGTGGCCAATCCTATCAATATACTCACTAAAATGATAGCTGCACTGCACGATGATAACAACCATATCACCATCCCAGGCTTTTATGATAAGGTAGAAGAACTCTCCCACGAAGAGCGTGCCGAAATGGCCAAAGCCCCATTCAACCTGGAAGATTACAAAAAGGCGCTGGATATCAATGCAGTATATGGCGAAAAAGGATACACCACCAATGAACGCAATTCCATTAGGCCTACCTTGGATGTCAACGGAATATGGGGCGGATACACCGGGGCCGGGGCCAAGACGGTCATTGCCAGTAAAGCCTATGCTAAAATCTCCATGCGGCTGGTCCCACATCAGGATTGGAAGGAAATAACAGAACTCTTTAAGACACATTTCGAAAATCTGGCCCCAGAGGGCGTAACAGTCAAAGTTACCCCACATCACGGTGGGCAAGGCTATGTGACCCCCATAGACAATAATGGCTACAAAGCCGCATCCAAGGCATATGAAACTACCTTTGGCAAGACCCCCATACCCCAACGTAGCGGAGGAAGTATCCCTATTGTTTCCCTTTTCGAAAACGAATTAAAAAGCAAGACCATTCTCATGGGATTTGGCCTGGATAGCGATGCCATACATTCGCCCAACGAACATTTTGGCGTGTGGAATTACCTTAAAGGCATAGAAACCATTCCCTACTTCTACCAAAATTTTGTGGAGCTATCCAAATAAGTCAAAAGTGGAGTGGGGATCCCCTCAACCCTACTCCACTTAAAAAAAATCCCGTTCATATCCTTATCCTAAACCCCTTATAACATCTAATTTGGGCGTTCCCCTAACGGGTCGCTCTTTCCGCTGTATCTTTTTTGGCCATACCACCCTGGTCCGCAATACCCAATACCTACAAGGTTTTGAAAACCTTGCAGGACTGGAAACGGACCATATGTCCAAAAAAGGATGCCGCTGCAATAGCTAACGCGGAATCAACTCCAGAACCCACCATATTGAACAGATGATGACACCTACAAGGTTAAAAAAAACCTTGCAGCATTCCAACTGTCCGCCTTCCCCAAAAACCAGACATGCGGTTAATCTCCCCACATCCTTCCCCAAAGGGCAATAAGAAGTTTTTTGGCATCACGTTTCAATTTAGGAGTCTCTTCTACCAACAGCCCACCATCCTTGGAAACCAACTTATAACTAAAGGCAAATTGCTGCTCATCGGGGTCCAAACTCATCAATCCAAATCGCAGGTCGTTAAAAAACAACTGTCCGTTCTTCTCGTTTATTGTGAACCATCCTTCCGTAATGTTCTTTAGTCGCAACACCTTATCATTACCTGCCAAGTTCCCCAACAACTCATGGTTTTTGGGATATCTAGTAAACTGAACTGGCTTATCATCAAAAAAAGAGTAGTTCCCAATGAGATAAGCATCACCGGCATCCACATTGGCAGACCACAAAATGGTATTAAAGGGGGCCGGTCTAACGTCCATCTCATGATAAGCTATCCCCTGTGTGTCCAGACTTTCGGTTATCTTATTAAAGGCTATGCCCTTTAGCACCAAGGTGAGTCCCAAATAGGCGCTACTAACTATCAGTCCCATAGTGTTATAACGGCCACGCAATGGGGAGTCTCGTTTTTGCCGCAGGGCCATTATGAGAAATGCCAAAAAGGGCAGAGTGTACAATGGGTCTATCACAAAGATGTTCTGAAAGGCCAACCTAAGGTCAAATGGCCAAAATAATTGGGTTCCCCAAGTGGTAAAGGCGTCCAAAACGGGATGGGTAAAGAGTCCCCAAAACATTAACCAGGACCAATCTTTCCAGGTGGCAGGCCCATTTCGCTCCAATTTATAGATCAACCACCCGAAAACTGGTGCAAATAGTACCGAAAAGAAGATAGAGTGACTAACCCCTCTGTGCCATTCTATGGCCGTTACACTATCGGTCAAATAATTGGCCAAAATGTCCAGATCTGGTATGGTGCCTGCAATGGCCCCGTACAACATAGCCTTATTACCTACCTTATTGCCTAAAACCGCCTCTCCCACTGCGGCACCCAGTACTATCTGTGTTAGAGAATCCATTGTTTTAATTTTTAAAAGTCTATAGCCAATATTTACTTTGGGTACCGGAAATATCCTTGTACACTTTCAGTCCCCTTGGAACACTATTCTACTATCTCCATCTTCTTCAATAAAAAAGAGGCATTCATATTCTTGCAAATTCCTGGTTTGAAAGAATAATCAAAATGTAGTTCATTGTTGATGATCTCCGCATCAAAATAATAGTTTTTAACCTGTGGCAGGTCTTCTGAAGCCTCACACAAACTAAGGTCGTGGGTAGCAATGATTCCAGTAGATTTTGAAGCTACCAACTTCTCAACAAACTTCCGCGAACCAATTGCCTTGTCCATGCTGTTCGTCCCTTTTAGGATTTCATCCAGAACAATAAAATATTTGTCGTTCTGAATTTCGTCAACTATGAATTTCAACCGCTTTAATTCCGAAAAGAAATACGATTCATCGTCCGTGAGGGAGTCGGTGGTGCGCATACTGGTAATTAATTTTATAGGACCGTATTCCGCCGAAGAGGCACAAATGGGAAGGCCCATATTGGCCATAACAATATGAAGGGAGACCGTCCTTAAAAAAGTACTTTTCCCCGCCATATTGGCGCCTGTCACAATAAAAAACTGCTCTCGCAGTATACCAATATCATTGGTCACCGCCTTCTGGGGGTCCAATAAAGGATGTGATGCCTCACTGGCCCTGAGAACAACATTACTTTCCACAAGTTTGGGGTAGACATAGTTGGGATGGTTATGGGCAAAATTCCCCAAACTATTGTACACATCAAAAAAGGCAATGGCCTTAAACCAGTTTTCTACCTTATCCCCGTGCCGAGCTATCCACTGTTCTATTCTGTACGCCTGACGCAAGTCCCATAAAAAAAAACCGTTTCCTAGTAAGGCAAAAAACATATTGTTCCTTTGGTTCAAGGCATTCAGTATTTCGGAAAATTCCTTTAATACCTTGGATGCCTTCTCTTCCTTGGACACCACACTGTTCCTCTTTTCCTTCAAAAGGTCTGAAGTAAACGTCTCCTCCTCAATTTTTAGAATCAACTTTTGATATTGCTGAAAAGTGCTTTGAACCCTATTGGCATCCGATGCCAATTTGGAGGTGTTTTTTAGATAAAAGCCACTTAGCAACAAACCCACCAAAAGGACTACTATAATGGGAAATCCGGGAAGTATGCCCAGTAAATACCCCCCAATAAAAATCACGGAAAGAAGGGAAAACATATAGGACATTATACGCATGGCATTGGGAACATAGGGTTTGTAGCCTTTAAGCCATGACACTATGGTCTTTGTACCTACATCCGTTTTCACCAAGAGCGCTATGGCCGAAAATTGCTGTCTCCAATCGGGCTTTTGGGCCAATTCCGCAACAGCCTCCTGTTTGGATGCTATATTATCTATATCATTGGACAAGAGCATTTCTACCAAAAGTTCACTGCCCTGGGACAAGGCTGTACGGTTACTGTATTGATAAAAGGAACCTTTTCCAAAAAGATCTATATCCTGTGCAAAAAAGTGAGAAGGGTCCTTATACTCCAAACCATCGGGAAGATGATGAAAATTCCGCCCCAAAACCTGAATTTCGGTTTGGTTTAATTTTATCAGTGCCAATAATTTATCCTTCTGATATACTAAATCGGTATGCTTGGAAACCAAGTAAAGAAATATGGCTATCGCCACAATAATTACTGTAAAGACCAATTGGGCCTCACCAAAAAGAAAGTAAATAAGCGCTGCCGCAGTAAAAAAAACCAGTAACCTAATACTACTGGAGACCACAAGTCGTTGTTTTACCTTGTCCAGCTGCTCCGTATAGGTTTCAATTCTATTTTGATAAAAAGATGTAAGACTATCCATTTAGGAAATTAAATAAGATTTTTAGATTAGATTGCTTTATTACAAGGAATTGAGTTGGGCCTGTAGTTTCTTGGTAAGGCCCGCTACCACCAGTTCATAGGAATGATCTATTAATTCCCGGACCAAGCTTGGAGCCAGCCCTTCCAAAAATAGCGTGTTCCAATGTACTTTGCTCATATGGTATCCACCTACTATTTTACCGTCATAGGTTTCGCGAAGTTCAATGGCCCTTTCCGGATCGCATTTTAAATTGGCCTGGGACGGAATCCGCTCCAGAGGCACCAGGGCAAACATTTTTCCCATTACCTTAAAGACCAAGGTAGCCGCATCAAAAGGAAATTCTTCGGTAACGCCCCTTTTTGCAATACAATACTCCCTAAATTCCTCTACGTTCATAGCTACTGAAATATATGTCCCTCGTATTATGCAGGCAGTTCAATGTTGTTCAGTTCCATACATGACCTAATACTTCTTCGTCATCAATATCATTGCCTACAGCCGCTTCAATCTTGCCCACAAAGGCTAATTGTAGCCAATAACAGGGAGATAACTTTACAGCATCCAATAGGTCTGTGGCAGCCTACACAAGCAACGGATAAGATCATACCTGTAGGATCCCTGCCCACTCCCATACGCTTCCCTAATCCTAAAAATCTAAAGGGGACGCTTTCCTCTACATCTACAATAGACTATACTAAATTCCAATGGAATCATACACTATTACCTTGTTCCACAAAGCGCTGGATTCCGCTACAAATAAGTTGTGCGCCTCCTCTGTCTGGTATTTTGCCTGTGCTTCCGCCGATTCAAAGGATACCACCAAAGAATAAGTAAAAGATCCGTCTACAACATCACGTGTAGCCTTTGGGGGTACCCCCACAAAATTGGTTTTGGCATATTTGGAGTCGCGCATAAACTTTAATAAGGACGT
>JBFHGV010000245.1:0-5723 GCA_041582955.1 Arenibacter sp. | reverse complement strand
TTAGCCCAAAGTTTCTAAGTCCAGATTCATTGGTAACATTGGTAAATTTATTCCCGTCGTTCCGGTAGAGATAATCCATATCGGTATCGGAAACGTTTTTCATGTTGTACAGGTAGACAAATGAAGGTGAATCAAATTTAGTAGGAGGATAATTGGCAACGTATAGATCCAGATCCCCATCTTTGTCGTAATCAAAAAATGTGGCCTGAACGCTATTTCCCAAATTGTCCACTCCATATTTTTTAGCCATCTCCTCAAAAGTACCGTCGCCTTTATTTACGAACAATTGATTATTTTTTTTGCCAAATTTGCCTCCCACTGAGCAATAAATGTCCAATAATCCGTCTCCATTTATATCGGCCATGGTCACCCCGGTATACCAACGGTCATCTCCGCTGACACCTGCATTTTCGGTAATATCCTCAAATTCTAGGTTGCCTTTGTTCAGGTACAGTTTGTTGGGGACTTGATTTCCCGTAAAATAGATATCCAATAGGCCATCATTGTTAATGTCGCCTGTTGCAATACCGCCGCCCATATATAGATAGGAATAAGTGAAATAGTTTAAGGAATCATTTTCTGTAAGGATGTTCCTGAATGTTATACCAGTTTTGGGATGATCCAAGGATCTAAATATTTTGCCTCCGTTCAATTCCTCGTTTTTGGAACAATTGATCAATAGTATCAAACCAATTGAAGCAAGAATGATTTTCCCAATCTCTGTAATTTTCATGGCTTTTAAAATTTAATTCGTGGTAATAATTTAAGGCAATTATACCTTATAAAAAACAGCGTACCTGAGCACGCTGTTTTTAAACAAACTAATTAACCAACTAAAATATCATAATTATTAATATCCAGGATTTTGATCCTCAGAATTTATATTTTCATTGGAAGTAATTTCGGAAAGAGGTATAGGGAATAGTTCACTCTTTCCGGCTTGGAAGCCGGTTCCTTCCAAAAATTCGGCCGCAATTCCCCAACGGATCAAATCGTTGAACCTAATTTGTTCCCCGGCCAGTTCCACTTTGCGCTCATGTACAATGGCGTCAAATACCTCTGATTTTGATAGGGTAGTGGGTAGTAGGGGCATCATAACACTAGGTCTTGACCTAACTTCATTAATGTAGCCTACGGCATTTGCCTGTGTCCCTACCTCATTTTCACATTCGGCCATCATGAGAAGTACATCCGCATATCTCATCACTTTGAAATTAATTCCCGAATTGGTCTCTTCATGTGCCCGTTGGTAATAGTTTTGATATTTTTTCCATCCTGCACGTCTATTTTGTGCAATGTAGACTTCCCCGTCTGGGACGGGATCTGGAGGAGTTCCGGTACGTACTGTTCCTCCTGGAAAAGTGTCGCCTTCAGAATAGAAGCAGTCCTTAAAGCGTGGGTCCCCTAACTCATATTCGTCTAGAAGATCATTTGATGGAAAAACGTTGAACCAATCGTTGAAACCGTATTCCTGGCCTCTAAAGGTAATCTCGTTCAATCGGTCTCCAGAACTGCCATCTCCCCATCCGGAGCCACCAATAGAGGTGTCATAGGCTACTTCAAAAATAGACTCCGGACCGTATTCTGTTTGTTCCTTAAAATTATCGAAATAGTTTTCTTCCAATTGGTATTTACCATAGACTTTTTCAAAACTGTCAAGGGCAAGCCTGTGTTCCCCTCTAAACAGATATACTTTGCCTAAAAAAGCCAAAGCGGTCTCTTTGGTAGCCCTTCCCAATGTTGTTTCCTCTCCCTTGGCTAGAAGGGTATTGGATGCATCGGTCAAGTCGTTGATGATTTGTTGGTACACCTCTTCTTTTGGGCTTCTTGGGTAGCCTACAATATCGTCCGGAATGGTTGTTATAAGTGGCACATCGCCAAATCTCGTTACCAAAAAGAAGTAATAAAGTGCCCGTAAAAATTTGGCCTCCCCTATATATTTGTTTTTAAGCGCCTGTGACAATTTGTTTTCGGGTATCGCATTGATCTTTTCTTCGTTGCCAATAACGAAATTGGCCTTATTGATGCCTTTATAACAGCTGTTCCAATATAGTCCAATGGCCCCATGGGCAGAATTGAAGGAAAATTGTAAGTATTCCCTTTTATCTGCTTCCAATTGGGAGTTGCCCCCGTTTTCATGGGACATATTGTCCATCATAAAGAACATATGACGGGTATATAGGCCTTGTGTTTGTAGGTTGGCATACACAGCAGTAACGGAGGATTCTACTTGTCCTGCGTCCGAGAAAAAAGTTTCTGGTGCTATGTTGTTTTCATTGATAAGTTCAAGGCCACTATTGTCGCACGACAGGGTGAACAATAGGCCAATTACAGTGGCGGTAAAATATTTATATTTTCTCATGTTTTTATTTTAAAATGAAACTTGTATGCCTAGAAGTAAGGATTTGGGTTGAGGATAGTTACCTCTATCAATACCTACTTCAAAATTTGAGTTATTATTGGGTTTACCTATTTCAGGATCCAGGCCGGAATAATCTGTAAGTGTTATTAGGTTCTGTCCACTTACATACATCCTTAATTTGTTTATATGCTTGTTAAGTGCCTCACCTTTTATGCTATAACCCAAAGAAATATTTTTTAATCGGGTATAGGAACCGTCCTCAATAAATCGGTCGGAGGCCGAAACGTTCTGGGTAGAACCAAAGGCACGTGGTACTGTATTGGAAGTACCTGGTCCTGTCCAACGGTTTAGGACCGCAGTGCCCGCGTTGAACAATCGGGGCATTCCTTCTAGGTCATATATGTTGGTGTTGTAAATGCTATTGCCCGAAACCCCGCTTATAAATGCATTAAAATCCCATTTCTTATAGCCTGCCGACAAGTTAAGGCCATAGGTTAGATCGGGGAATGCGCTTCCCAATATGGTACGGTCCTGATCATTAATGTTTCCATCATTATTTAAATCCTTAAAACGAATATCCCCTGGTTGTACGGCAGTCTGTGATGGGTTGGCTGTAAAAACGGCATTTACCTCATTTTGGTCCTGATAGACGCCATCGGTTACTTTTCCATAAAAATGAAACAAGGTTTCGCCTACCGCCAATCTGGTAAGATTCTCATTTTCAAATCCACCTCCTACTAGTTGACCAAGGCCACCCAAGGAAAGAGCCTCATTTTTACTGGTACCCAGATTTAAATTGGCAGACCATGTAAAATCGCCTTCATAATCGTTATAGCCCAAGGAGATTTCAAAGCCCTTGGTCTGTACGGAACCTACATTTGACCATTTGTAGTTCTTTAGAAAACCGAACGAATCTGCAAGATTCAACTGCATTAAAAGGTCGTTACTGGTGTTGTCATAATATTCCAGCGCCAAGGTTATCTTGTCGTTCATTAGGCCAAGATCCAGCCCTATATTAACCATGGTGGTCTCCTCCCATTTTAGATCAGGGTTTGAAACTCCTTCGGCAGTAACACCAACATAATTGGTTCCTCCAAAAGGGTAATTAAAATTGGGCGATAGGGATGTCGTATAGGTGTAATCCTCGGATTTGTCATTACCTACAATACCCCAACTTCCCCTAAGCTTAAAGGTGCTAAAGGAGGAATCTTCCAAAAAGGCTTCCTTTGCAAGGTTCCAGCCAGCAGCCAGGGATGGAAACCACCCCCATCTGTTGTTAGCTCCGAATCGTGAAGAGGCATCCCTTCTTAAAGAGGCAGCAAAAATATAACGTTGGTCAAAATTATAGTTCAACCTTCCCAAATAGCTTACTCTAGCATATTTAGTAGTGGCGGAAGAAATATTGGAATCCTGATTGGAAAGTTCCTTGATGGTATTGCTCAAGAAATTTCTACTGTTATTGTTGATATAGGAATTTTTGGCATCTTGCCGTTCATATAGTAATAGCAGCTCAAAATTATGAAGGTCATTAAAAGATTTGGTATAATTAAGACTGTTGGTGAAAATAATATCCTTATTAATTCCTGTATTCTTAACAATGTTGGCATAGACTTGTGTTCCTGTTCCTGTATTTTCACTATCCTGATTATACGCCGGTGTAAATTGTTCATTTAGATAATTATCGTAAATGAGACCCAATTGTGATTTGAAATTAAGACCGTCCAAAATTTCGTATTCCCCATAAATGCTTCCATTTATTATTACGTTCTTATTGGAGAAATCCCTTAATTTTTGAATCCGCACAGGGTTTTCGGCATCCTGTCCATCGTTTGGGCTACTTGGGCCTTGGAACCCACCTAAATTGGCACTATTGTAAACAGGTAAATAGGGAGCCATTTTGATGGCATGCTCTATCAAAGATCTACCGGAGTTTAGACCTCCTTCAGGATTCTGGTCATTAAATGAAAGAGCGAGTGTTTCTCCCAAACGCAATTTGCCTTTGGTAAAATTACTATTGGCCCTAAAGGCATATCTTTTAAATCCGGTTCCAATTACCGCACCTTCCTGGTCTTGGTAATTTGATGAGAATCTGTAGTTGCTATTTTCTCCTCCGCCGGAAATTCCCAAATCGAAATTTTGGATTAGACCAGAAGTAAAAAGCTCATCCTGCCAATCGGTATTTAAGCCAGATTTACTAGCGGGCGTATTGGGTGTAAACCCAAAGGCATCAGTGGCATATTTTAGATACTGTTCAGTGTTTAGAAGGTCATATCTGTTGGTTACGTACTGAACACCCGTATAGGAATCAAAATCAACACTAACTAAGCCGTTACGACTACCTTTTTTGGTGGTTACCATAATAACTCCATTGGCGCCCAAGGAACCATAAATGGCAGTAGTTGAAGCATCCTTTAAAATGTTGATGTTATCTATATCTCCCGGGTTTAATCCTGAAAGTCCTGAATTGGAAATAACTCCATCTATAACATATAGGGGGGAGCTATTGTTCATGGTCCCCAAACCACGGATGCGTACTTCAGGAGCAGTACCTGGAGATCCATTGCTTATTACTGTAATACCAGCAGCTCTTCCTTGCAGGGCAGATTCAGCATTGGTTACAGGTATGGCAGTAATGTCTTCGGACTTTATGGTAGAAATGGCTCCGGTTACTTCGGATCTACTCTGGGTACCATAACCCACGACCACAACTTCTTCCAAGGCTTCAAGGTCTTGAACAAGGCTTACATTGATGGTTGTTCTGCCATTTAGGGGAATTGTCATTTTTTCATATCCTAAATAAGTTATAATTAAACTGGCATTGGAAGGAACATCGGGTAAGGTAAATTTTCCATCAAAATCGGTAGTGGTACCGACAGTGGTACCCGAAATCACGATTGTGGCCCCTGGTAATGGAATCCCCGTGTCATCAGAAACAATACCGCTGACCGTAGATGTTTGTGAATAGGCAAATTGCCCAATAAATACAACAATCGCAATTATTGCGTGTTTAAATTTAATCATAGTTTACAGTTTAAGTTAGTTGATTTACAATAATGCACCTTCAAATAAATGAGGATGTATTAGGACAAATATATAATCAAGGCCATGATGGAGAATATCAGAAATGAAGCAATTAATGAGAATTATGTTGCAGAGGACTTATATAAATATGAATACGTAAATTATTCTATAATAAAATTATAAATGTGGCATATGTTCAATTCAGGGATTATATTGCCGCCAAAGGGAGATTTACAGTGGAAGTGGATGGAATATATGGCGTATTGTTGGGTTGGTAGGCCAAAGTATATTTTGGGTTATTGCCACGTACCCTTTTGAAGTTACTGCCAAAATCTATATG
>JBFHGV010000244.1:0-5732 GCA_041582955.1 Arenibacter sp. | reverse complement strand
TATCCATCTCTATTAGTGGAAAGGAACAATTGACTGCGGGTGATTTTCAAAAATTTATTTCTGGTTATCAGGTTCTTAATCCGGATTTGGTAATTTGTAACATGGACCCCAAGGTTAATATTAACATGGAGGTTACTATAGATAAGGGTAGAGGTTATGTACCGGCAGAGGAAAATAAAAAGTCCAATGCACCATTAGGTACCATAGCTGTAGATTCTATCTTTACGCCTATAAAGAATGTAAAGTACAGTATTGAAAACTTTCGTGTAGAGCAAAAGACCGACTATGAAAAGTTGGTTTTTGAAATTGCAACCGATGGTTCAATTCATCCAAAAGAAGCTTTGACCGAAGGGGCAAAAGTTTTAATCCACCACTTTATGCTGTTCTCTGATGAGCGCATTACTTTGGAGGCGGATGAGATTGCTCAGACCGAAACTTACGACGAGGAATCTTTACACATGCGTCAGCTTTTGAAAACAAAGTTGGTGGATATGGATCTTTCCGTAAGAGCTTTGAACTGTTTAAAAGCCGCAGAAGTGGATACACTTGGTGATTTGGTTTCTTTCAATAAGAACGATTTAATGAAGTTTAGAAACTTTGGTAAAAAGTCCTTGACCGAATTGGAAGAATTGGTGATCAACAAAGGGTTGAGCTTTGGAATGGATTTGTCAAAATATAAATTGGATAAAGATTAATTGAACTTTCGGAGGGATTGGGAATACCAGGACCAAGAAAGCATATAGAAAAGAACAATGAGACACGGTAAGAAAGTTAATCATTTAGGAAGAAAGGCTGCCCATAGAAAGTCTATGTTGGCAAACATGGCCTGTTCTTTAATAGAGCATAAGAGAATTAATACCACTGTTGCAAAAGCAAAAGCCTTAAAGCAATTTGTAGAGCCATTGATTACCAAATCAAAAACCGAGAATAACCAATCGGTTGAGAAAGGTACGCATAACAGACGTATTGTATTCAAGAGCCTTAGGGATAAATATGCAGTAACCGAACTTTTCGGCAATGTAGCCGAGAAAGTAGCCGACAGACCTGGAGGGTATACCCGAATCATTAAATTGGGTAATCGTCTTGGGGATAATGCTGATATGGCAATGATAGAGCTTGTAGATTTTAACGAAACTTACAATGCTGGTAAGCCTAAGAAGCAAAAAACCACAAGAAGGGGAAGAGGTAAGAAATCTGAAGCGGCTCCTGCAGTTGCTGAAGAAGCTACTAACACTGAAGCTCCAAAAGCTGAAGAGTCTAAAGTTGAAGAGCCAAAGGCTGAAAAAAAAGCTGATGATTCCAAAGAGTAAAATTGTTATTAAATATTAATAATTGTAAAAGGATAAGCCTAAAAGCTTATCCTTTTTTTATGTTATTTTTGCACAACGAATAATTGTAAGACCAATAATGAAGTATCAAACAAGAAAAAAAGCAATATTATTGCTAGCGGATGGGACTATTTTTCACGGTAAAGCCGTAGGGGACAAGGAAGGAACTGCCTTTGGAGAGGCTTGTTTTAACACTGGAATGACCGGTTATCAAGAGATTTTTACCGATCCTTCGTATTTTGGACAAATAATGGTTACCACTAATGCCCATATTGGAAATTATGGAACCAATGAAGAGGAAATTGAATCTGATTCGGTTAAAATATCTGGCTTGGTTTGCAAGAACTTTAGTTATAACTATTCCAGACCCAATGCGGATTTAAGCCTTGAAGAGTTTTTGGATAAAAACAATCTTTTGGCCATTTCAGATGTGGACACTAGGGCATTGGTAGGCTATATTAGGGATAATGGGGCTATGAATGCGGTAATATCTACCGAAGTAGATAATATAGAGGAACTAAAGAAAAAGCTTGCAGAAGTACCTAGTATGGAAGGTTTGGAGCTCTCTTCCAAGGTTTCTACCAAAGAGCCTTATTTCTTTGGTGATGAAAATGCCAAGTATAAAATATCTGCACTGGATATTGGGATTAAAAAGAATATACTTAGGAACTTGGCTAAACGGGATGCCTATATAAAGGTCTTTCCCTATAATACTTCCTATGAGGAAATGAGTGCCTGGAATCCTGATGGGTATTTTATTTCCAATGGTCCTGGGGATCCAGATCCCTTACATGAGGCCATTGCTTCGGCAAAGGAAATTATCAAATCAGATAAGCCATTGTTTGGTATTTGTTTGGGACACCAAGTCTTGGCACTTGCCAATGGTGTATCTACATATAAAATGCACAATGGTCATAGGGGAATAAACCATCCAGTGATGAATTTGGTAACGGGTAAGGGTGAAATTACTTCCCAAAACCATGGTTTTGCTATTAATAGGGAAGAGGCGGAGGCCAACCCTGATTTGGAAATAACACATCTGCACCTAAATGACAATACCGTAGCAGGGATAAAAATGAAGGACAAGAATGTTTTTTCTGTACAATATCATCCTGAAGCAAGCCCTGGTCCACACGATGCGGATTATCTTTTCGACCAATTTTTCGAAATGATCCAATCTACGGCTAACTAAAACGTTGTAGTTTTATTTTATTGTTATTAAACGTTCATTAATGCTAATAATAGTGGGTTAAAAAGCAGTTGCTTTGCTATATTTGCATATTACTTTAACTAAAATTCTAAAGAAAGACATATGAGTATTATCCTAAGTGTTCATGCACGACAAATTTTGGATTCAAGAGGTAATCCAACGGTAGAGGTAGACGTAATTACGGAAAATGGAGTTATGGGTAGGGCAGCTGTTCCTTCCGGTGCTTCCACTGGAGAACATGAGGCTGTAGAACTTCGTGACGGGGGGAAAACCTTTATGGGGAAAGGAGTAGGAAATGCTGTTAATAACGTAAATACCCTAATTGCCGAGGAAATATTGGGTATGTCTGTTTTTGAGCAGAACTTGGTAGATCAGACGATGATCGAATTGGATGGTACGCCAAATAAATCAAAATTAGGCGCCAATGCTATATTGGGAGTTTCTTTGGCTGTGGCCAAAGCTGCGGCCAATGAATTGGGTATTTCTTTGTTTAGATATGTTGGTGGGGTAAGTGCAAATACCTTACCGGTTCCTATGATGAACATTATAAACGGTGGTTCCCATTCTGATGCTCCTATTGCTTTTCAGGAATTTATGGTGATGCCGGTAAAGGCAGAATCATTTTCCCACGCCATGCAAATGGGGACAGAAATATTCCATAACCTAAAGAAAGTATTGCACGATAGAGGTTTAAGTACTGCTGTGGGTGATGAGGGAGGTTTTGCTCCTAATCTTGCCGGTGGTACGGAAGATGCTTTGGATACCATTGCTAAGGCCGTTGAGAAAGCAGGTTATAAATTAGGTGATGAAATTATGATTGCCTTGGATTGTGCTTCTGCAGAGTTTTATGTGGATGGTAAATACGATTATACCAAGTTTGAAGGAGATAAGGGAATGGTGAGGACGTCTGAAGAGCAAGCTCAGTATTTGGCTGATCTAAGTGCCAAATACCCCATTATTTCTATCGAAGATGGAATGGATGAAAATGATTGGGCCGGTTGGAAAACACTGACCGAAAAAATTGGCGACAAAGTACAATTGGTTGGTGATGATTTGTTCGTGACCAATGTGGAGCGCTTGTCAAAAGGAATCAAGGAAGGCATAGCCAATTCTATCCTTATTAAGGTTAATCAGATAGGAACCTTGACCGAGACTATTGCCGCGGTGAATATGGCCAAGAATGCTGGATATACCTCTGTAATGTCGCATCGTTCCGGAGAAACCGAGGACAACACTATTGCCGATTTGGCCGTTGCTTTAAATACCGGACAAATTAAAACGGGTTCTGCTTCCAGATCGGACAGGATGGCGAAATATAACCAATTGCTCAGAATTGAAGAGGAATTGGGTAGTGTAGCGTACTATCCTAAGGAAAATGCATTCAAAATAAAATAGCAAATTGCAATACGAGTAATAATAAAAAAGGCCATTCTGAACAGAATGGCCTTTTTTATTAATTATCATCCTGCTTTGTTTTCATATCGGAAATAAATAATTATATTATAATACTTTTAATAATTAACCAAATTCAGGATTAAATGAATAACTTTCTATTTGTAGCCGCTGAGAATGACGGTATACCAAATTGTAAGGCGGGTGGAATGGGTGATGTTGTTCGGGATGTGCCGCGACAGATTTCAGAAAAAGGAGACTCAGTGTACGTAGTTGTTCCTTCCTATTCCAGATTACATCAAAAAGGAAGGTTTATAACCGGTCTTACTCTAAATCTAAGAAACACTACCTATGTTGCTGAGTTATTTGAGGTGACCCCTAAAAAAGAACAGCCCAATGTACGGCATTATGTAATACACCACCCAGAGATAACCGCTGGGGAAATAGGGCATATATATCATGACGATCCGGAAGAGCCATTTTATACAGACAACATTAAGTATACTATTTTTTGTACTGCAGTGGCAGAGGCAGTAAAAATAGGCGCCTTTGGAAACTTGGATATCATTCATATGCACGACTGGCACTCCAGCTTACTTTTGTTTCTAAAGACTTATCATCCAGACTATCAGGTGTTAAAGGAGATGCGTTATGTTTATACCATTCATAATCTGGCCATTCAGGGAATACGGCCCTTCTCCAATAACTATTCATCCTTGCAAAATTGGTTCCCACATGTGGATATAGATACTACAAGGCTGATGGACCGTAGGTATCAGGATTGTATAAATTTAATGGCCGTTGGTATCCGTTTGGCAGACGCCGTACATACGGTGTCCCCTTCTTATAAGGAAGATGTGCTAAGGCCTAGTAATCCTCCTGAATTTATAGGGGGAGAGAGTTTGGAATTGGATTTGCAGGAAGCCGATAACCAGGGTAGATTGTTTGGAATCCTGAACGGTTCCAATTATAAAAATGTTAGGGTAGCCAAAAAAGGTAGGCTGTACCGGAATATCGTTAAGGCCCTTTTTAGATGGCTGCAGGAAGAATCCAAGAAATATAAGGCCGAATTCCTGGCCCATACCGGTGAAAAAGTAATGGATTATGTTACCGATAAGCCTAAGTTTATTGTCTCCAGTGTAGCACGACTAACAGAGCAAAAGTTTTATTTCTTTAAACGTTCACCGGAAGCCTTTGTTGAAATATTAAATAAGTTGAAAAAGGTAGATGGTATTTTTATGCTACTGGGAACAGGGGCTCCTGAATACGAGGAGCTATTTCGGCAAATGAGTTACGAGCACAAAAATTTTATCTTTACCAATGGCCAATCCGAAGATTTGATCGATTCTATTTATTTGGAAACAGATCTGTATTTTATGCCTAGTTTATTTGAACCTTGCGGGATTAGCCAGATGTTGGCCATGAGAAATGGGAACCCTTGTCTGGTTCATAATACAGGTGGGTTAAGGGATACGGTAGAACACATGGAAACCGGATTTAGCTTTGATGGCAAGACCTATGACGATAAGATAAAGAATATGATCCTTGTGCTGGATCAGGCTTTGGATGTTTACGAAAATGATAAGGCGAAATGGAAACAGATCCAGGCCAATGCCAAAAAAAAGAGGTTCACTTGGGAGAAATCGGTGAATGATTACTACAAATACCTATATTCCATAAATCCATAAAAATCCATAGTTTTAAGAAGATTTAATATATATATGCCTTCGTGTTTAGTAATTTTATTTGAATATGAAGAATCTAATATTATTCTATTCCATTTAATTAAAGAAAATAATGGG
>JBFHGV010000243.1:0-5744 GCA_041582955.1 Arenibacter sp. | reverse complement strand
TTTAAGGTGTTTCCGCCTTCCAAAATGTTCCTCATTATGAAATTAATTGTTATAATTATATGTTTGTCGTCCTTTATGGCGGCTCCGTCATCTAGTTATTCACAGGATACGAAGCTCTCGCTTAATGTGACAAACACTTCCATTAAACAGGTGTTGACCGAAATTGAAGAAAACAGTGAGTTTTTCTTCGTTTATAACAATAATCTAGTTAATGTAGAGAAGAAGGTAAGTATAGATGTGGATAAGTGGAAAATTTCCAAAATCCTAGATAGGCTTTTCACCGGTGAAGATGTTGCTTTTTCCTTGATGGACAAGCAGATCATAATTTCGCCTAAAAGCATGACAACTCCCGAAACTGTTGTTCAGAGTACGGTTAAAGGTGTTGTGGTAGATGAATTTGATGGTCCTTTACCAGGAGTTTCTGTAATGGTGAAAGGAACATCTAAAGGTGCGGTAACGGATTTTGATGGTAAGTACAGTATAGAGGCATCTTCTGGTGATATCCTTGTTTTTTCCTATTTGGGAATGAAAACGCAGGAGATTGCCGTTGGTAACCAGAGTTCTGTAAATGTTAGCATGGAGCCAGATGCCCTAGGGTTGGAAGAATTTGTGGTTGTAGGTTACGGCGTTTCCAAGAAAAGTGACCTGACCGGTGCTGTTGCCAGTATAGATGTAGAGAAAATGGCAGAAATACCTAATGTTTCGGTTATTCAGTCCCTACAAGGTGCGGTGGCAGGTTTAAATGTAGGAGCCGTGGATGGGGCAGGAGAGAACCCAACTATTTCTGTTCGGGGACAAAATTCACTTTCCAGTGGTGCAGCAGCCAATGCGCCGCTTATCGTTGTTGATGGAATTATCTATAGAGGGAGTTTGGTTGATCTGAACAAATCGGACATCGAATCCGTTGATGTGTTAAAAGATGCCAGTTCTGCGGCTATATATGGATCCCAGGCTGCAAATGGGGTAATTTTGATCACAACTAAAAAAGGAAAAGTTGTTGGTAAGCCGGTAATCAACTATTCAGCAAGTTATACCATTCAAACGCCTACAAGTAATGCATTGGAGCCCATGGAATCTGCCGAGTTAAAAGAATTTTTGGCCGATGCCTATCCGGGAGAAGATGTTCAGGCTTTACTAGGTACTCAAGAGATGAAGGATGGCTATGCCAATGATTTTAATAATGGTATCTGGGATATCATGACCGGTGATGGCTATATTAATACCCATAATTTAAGTGTTAGGGGTAGATCAGAAAATTTTGGCTATTTCTTCTCAGGTGGTTTGACCGATGTTAAAGGTTTCATTATTAATGATACCTATAAAAAGGTGAACTATCGTATGAATTTGGATGCCAAGATCAATGATTGGCTGGATGTTGGGACAGAAGCATTTGTAACCACCAGTGATTATTCCGGAGAATCCCCAAGAACCGATCTAGCTCAATTGGTAATGCCATGGACCCCTTTGTATGAAGCAGATGGAAGTCCAAGGTATATTCTTCAAAATACCTGGACCAACCCACTGTTGGATCTAGAAGCACAGGATAACGACAAGAGATTAAATTTATTTGCCAATATACATGCCGATGTAAAATTGCCGATTAATGGTTTAAATTATCGCGTAAATTTTTCACAGAATTACAGAACCACCAATCATGATAACTTTGATCCTTATGGTTCTAATCAGCTAGGTTATGGATATAAGAATGCTTCAATGGCTTACAATTGGTCTTTGGATAATATTCTTACCTATAATAAGACCTTTAACGATGTACACAGTTTAAATGCAACATTTGTATATGGAGTGGAAGAGATAAACACTTCCTATACCAATGCAAATGCCACAAGCTTTGTAGACAAATCTTTAGGGTATAACCGTTTGCAAGCCGGTGATGTCTCCCTTAATAAAATTAACACAGGTAAGGAGAAAGAGACTAGTTTGTATACTATGGGGCGTTTGCAATATAGTTATAACAACAAATACCTATTAACCGGTACTGTAAGAAGAGACGGGTTTTCAGGTTTCGGTTCCGATGAAAAAATTGGTGTTTTTCCATCCATAGCTGCTGGATGGGTGGTGAGTGAAGAGAACTTTATGGAGAGTAGTTCCAACTGGTTAAACTATTTGAAATTTAGAGGTTCTTACGGGACAACCGGTAGAAGGGCTGTTGGTAGGTATGATACACAGGCTATAGTAAGTGCAGGAGATAGTTATGTTTACGGTGATGGTGGGTCAACTGTAATTGGGCAAGATATTTCATCCCTTGCAAATAATGCGCTTGGCTGGGAGACTACCACAGGTTTGAATGTGGGTGTGGATTTTGCTTTTTTAAATTCAAGACTAAGAGGTAATGTTGAGTATTATGACAATAATACCAAAGATATACTTTACGCTATACAAATCCCATATGCTACTGGTTTTGCTAGTGTGAATACCAACATAGGGAAGTTTGCCAATCATGGACTTGAGGTTTCTTTAACGGGTCAAATTGTTAAGAGCCAGGATTTTAATTGGGATGCCTCAATTAATTTTTCAAGAAATAGAAATGAAATTGTCTCTATTTTAGGAGCAGATGAAGATGGTGATGGTATAGAGGATGATTTGGTTAACAATAGATTGTTTATAGGTGAGCCAACAGGTGTTATATACGATTATGAAATTCTTGGTATTTGGCAACAAGCAGATGCCGATGCAGGACTTATTCCAGATAGGTTCAATGTAGGTGAATATAAAATTGCCGATTTAGACGACAGTGGTGATTATTCAGCTATCAGTGATAGAAAAATATTGGGATATACAGACCCTGGTTATCGTGTGGGTATGGCCAATACATTTACTTATAAGAAATTTAGTTTATACACTTTTATTAATACCATTCAGGGTGGTAAGGATTATTATTACGGTACGGATTCCTTGATTTTTGGGGCAAGTAACACTGGTGATGATCGCTATTATAGTCAAAACATACCCAAAGGGGCTTGGGATTATTGGACACCGGAGAACCCGGATGCTAGATTTAGAACATTGGTAGGTCCTGGTACCTATGAGCCTAACCGTTACTTACAACGTAATTTTGTACGTATCCAAGATGTTAGTTTATCCTATTCCTTTGATAAGAGTATTTTAGAAAAGATAGGCTTCAGTAGTTTAAAAATGTTCATTAGTGGCAAAAACTTGGCAACCTTTACCAAATGGAGAGGGTGGGACCCCGAAACAGGTCAAGGGTTTACTCAAGGAACACCATTATTGGCTAACTATACTTTGGGTCTAAATGTTGAATTTTAAAATATTACAAATCATGAAAAATAATAGATATTTAATTTTATTGTCATTTCTTGTTTTCAGCTTGTTCTCCTGTAATGAGGAAGAATGGTTGAAGGAAGAAGCTTATGGCTTCTATAGTGCCGATAATTCCTACGTAAATGAAGATCAATTTAATGCGGCTGTAACCAAAATATACCAGGAGACAGACCAATACAGTACGTGGAGTAACAATGCCAATTTTTTTATATCGCTATATACATCGGATCTGGCGTTTGGAGCTAATAGGCAAAATATCAACCTGAACAACTATGGCGCACAGCTAGTACCAGGGAATGCCCATGTGAGAATTAATTGGCAACGGTATTATTCTGTTATAGCCAATACAAATACAGTGCTTGGTAGAATTGACTTGGAGGGTACTGAATTTACTTCTGAAGAAAAGCGTAATACATTGAAAGCAGAAGCCTCTTTTTTTAGAGGATACTTGTATAATTATTTGGCCACGCAATTTGGAGGAGTACCCTTGGTACTTGAAGAAATAACCTCTGCAAAACGGGATTTTGTAAGAGCTACCCAAGCCGAAGTCTATGCGCAGTGTATTAAAGATTTGGAATTTGCAGCGGCTAACCTTCCAGATGTAACGGAACTAGGTGATGAAGTTAGATTGACCAAAGCAGCGGCCAATCACTTATTGGCCGAGCTGTACATCACCGTAGGTGAATATGATAAAGCTATTGCCAGCGCCTCTCTTGTTATAGACCACCCAAGTTACGAATTAATGACAGAACGTTTTGGATCTCGTATGGATGAGCCTGGTGACGTGTATTGGGATTTGTTCCGAAGGGAAAACCAAAACCGTAGCTCTGGAAATACCGAAGCTATATGGGTTGCTCAATATGAATATTTGGTACCTGGTGGGGGTAATGGAAGCACTATTACTCAGTTTTTAGGACCTGGATATTATAACATACAAGGCCCGGACGGTGTAAAT
Organism: Arenibacter sp.; assembly: GCA_041582955.1. Taxonomy (GTDB): domain Bacteria; phylum Bacteroidota; class Bacteroidia; order Flavobacteriales; family Flavobacteriaceae; genus Arenibacter. Next base: position 1,489 of record JBFHGV010000243.1, on the reverse strand, counting down.
TTATTTTTAGGACCAACTACCCAACATGGTGGTCGTGGAATTAGTTGGTTGGCCCCGTCCGATTATTTGTTAAATGATGTTTGGGAGGATAGCCCAGGGGATATTCGTAACTCAGAAGCTAATATCATTAGAGATCTTGTAGCAGATAATCCGAATTCACCATATTTTGGACAAAAAATGGTAGAAAACAATCTTATTTCAAATGATAATAGACTTAGTAAACTGTGGTCAGCTATTTTTGCCAAAACTACCCCTATTAATAACTTTCCTGAAGAGCTATTTGTAGACGAATCCACAGGAGAGGTTACAAGGAATGCTTCCCAAACCTTCAGAGATCATTACCATATGCGTTTGGCCGAAACTTATTTGCTAAGGGCAGAGGCTTATTTAAAGGCGGGCAGTCCAGGTTTGGCGGCAGCGGATATCAATAAGGTAAGAGAGCGCGCCAATGCTCCTTTAATCTCAGGAGGTGATGTGGATATAGACTTTATTCTGGATGAAAGAACTAGAGAGTTACATTTTGAAGAATTTAGAACTTTAACGCTTAAACGTACGGGTAAACTGGTTGAACGCGTAAGAGCTAACAACCCTTGGTACAATGGTAAATTTAGTCCTGAAATATCTACTATAGATGATTATCATAGTTTATGGCCTATACCATCGCAGGAAATTGAAAGAAATAGCGAGGCGGTATTGGAGCAAAACCCTGGCTATGCCAATTAATATAGTGGCTTTGTAACTATTACGATTTAATTAGGGCAGGACCAATGTTGTTCTGCCCTTTATTGTTTTCTAATAGGCCCATGACCTATTCTGTAGTATTAAACTGAACCGTTATTTATAAATTAATAAAGAGTAAACAATGCAAAAAAACTTCAATGTAATTAGGATTTATTTTATTCTTACCGCATTTGCTTTTATGGGGTGCAATAGTAAGAATTTGTCCGAGGATTTAACTAGACAAAAAATCAAATTTGATTTTGATTGGAAATTTACAAAAGGTGATTTCCCAGAAGCATCTAAAAAGGTATATAATGATAGTGAATGGCAATCCGTTGATGTACCGCATGATTGGAGCATTGCGGGACCATTTTTAAAAGAAAATCCAGCAGGTAATGTAGGGGCATATGCCCCCGGAGGTATAGGCTGGTATAGAAAAAAATTCACCTTGGAAAAATCCGATAAAGAATCCAAGGTCACTATTGAGTTCGGAGGTGTATATATGAATAGTGAGGTATGGATAAATGGTAACTATTTGGGAAAACGGCCATATGGCTACATAAGTTTTAATTATGATTTAACTCCCTATCTAAATTTTGATGGGGACAATGTGCTATCGGTAAGGGTGGACAACTCCAAGGAACCCAGTGCCAGATGGTTTACAGGATCTGGTATTTACAGGCATGTATGGTTGGTAAAAACCAATAAATTACATATAGATAGATATGGGGTATATGCAACAACTCCTTCTGTGTCCAAGGATAATGCT
>JBFHGV010000242.1:0-5749 GCA_041582955.1 Arenibacter sp. | reverse complement strand
GTTAATAATTACTTCTTCGGGAGCCCATTCGTCGGTAAAGTCAATGGCCAAGGTCATAGACTGTGATGTGCTTTTGGTTGAGACCGAAGACTGCTTGATGGGCGAGGACCTTAGGCATAAAATTGATGCCTTGGGCAAGCAGGAAAGAGATAGACTATTTGCTGTTGTAGGTACAGGTGGCACCACCAACGCTGGGATAATAGATGATTTGAATGGAATTGCTGAAATCTGTGAAGCCCATAAGCTTTGGTTCCATGTAGATGCGGCCTATGGGGGAGGGGCCTTGGCCTCCAAAACGGTCCGGCATTTGTTCAAGGGCATAGAAAGAGCAGATAGTATCACTATTGACCCGCACAAATGGCTTTTTTCGCCTTATGATTGTGGGGCGATATTGTATAAAAATCCAGACTTGGCCAAGGAAGCACATTCCCAAGAAGGGTCTTATTTGGATATTTTTAATGACGAGGGCGCTATTGGTTTTAACCCCTCTGACTACCAAATACAGTTGACCCGTAGGGTAAGAGGATTACCGCTCTGGTTTTCGTTGGCCATGCACGGGACAGATAAATATTCATGGGCAGTGGACCAAGGTATAGGTTTGGCAAATACTGCTGCAGCCTTAATACAGGACCATCCGCTAGTGGAGTTGGTCAGGGAACCCAGTCTTTCCTGTGTGTTGTTTAGGAGAAAGGGATGGTCTCCAGAGGAGTATACTCATTGGACCTACAAAAACCATAGGGAGGGTTTTGCATTGGTAACTCCTACCAAGTATAAAAATAAAGGGGGTTACGAAACGGTTGCCCGCTTTTGTTTTATTAACCCGGATACCACGGAAAAGGATATTGAGATGATCTTGGATTCTATGAAATAAAGAGCGTAAAAGGGAAGGTGCTAGGGGACCAAATACTCACTTTCCCATCCTGCTCCTACTTTGGAGAAGCGAACCCTAGTGTGATGGGGTTGGCTCAATTTTAGGTATTCTATTTTGTAAGGGGTGATCTCTACCGTGCAGAAATGATTTTCTTCGCTGAGGTATTCCAGGTGGTCTGGATGTATAAGATTGCTTCCGGGAGATCTGCTGGTGGTGTATTGTTTTTTGGCCATTACGTCCAACTGATCATAATACTTGCTCTTGGTGTCCTTATCATCCTGGTAGGTGGCCGTTCCCAGTATCTTGATCTGAAACATTTTGCTGGGGTGGTACATTAAGAGGCTTACCCTTTTATTTTCTTTAATATGGGTAATTTTTTTTGAGCGCTTGTCAGTATAAAACGTTAGTTTTAGATCTTTTGAAACATGGCGCAACACCACGGTACGCAATCGTGCTACCTGCTCCAAGCCAACGGTTGCCAGTGTAAAAAACCGAAAGGGATGGTCTGTTTCTGTGGGAGCTTTAAGCAGCTCTTCCTTAATTTCGTTAAAATGAACGGTGGCCATAGGTGTTTCTTATTTTATTTTGGTTCACTAAAGATAAAAAATAAAAGTCGGAGTAGGGTATTTCATTTTTGGGTTGTTATACTTATAAATTGCTATGAAATTGAAAATAATTCTCTAAGAATTATGAGTGGTTAATAGTAGTTAATTGGTTTAGGTTAGTTTGATTAGTATGGCCCGGCTGGTTACCGGGCCTTTTTTGTACCTGCTCATCTTTGATTTAACTTTCCCTTCTTTATAGTGACACCTATTTTAGTATAATTTTCCAGAAACATTAAATTAAACAATGGACATTATATGCCTATGCCTCTGGCGGGGTTATACACTAAATTTGGGGTAGGAGGCCTTGTCCAAAAGACAGTAAAAAAAAATATGGTTTCGCCCAGCAGTTAAACAAAAAGTTTGTCTCAAAAAAAAATAAGGGCAGTGAATGGTTTATTGAGTTGTGGATGGTATTGATTTATAGGTATTTCCATCTAATTGTATGGAGTTTTTGGTAGGTGATAGGTGGTATGTTTATAAGTTTTGTGATTAATAAACCGTAAAGATACTTTTACAAAAATTTCAAATTACTATTTTTGCCCATGCAAAATAACGTCCTCATATTAGATTTTGGTTCCCAATATACGCAGCTCATCGCTAGAAGGGTCAGGGAACTCAATATATTCTGCGAAATTAAACCGTATAACCATTTACCAGACGATCTGTCGGAATATAAGGCTGTGATCCTTTCGGGTTCGCCGTTTTCGGTAAGGGCAGACGATGCCCCACATCCCGATTTATCGCAGATTAAGGGCAAGATGCCTGTACTGGCTGTATGTTACGGTGCCCAGTATTTGGCACATTTTAACGGTGGTAATGTATCTCCTTCCAATACCAGGGAATACGGAAGGGCAAAACTCTCCTATATTAAGGAAGGGGAATTGTTTTTTGATGGTATATCCGAAGGGAGCCAAGTATGGATGAGCCATAGTGATACTATAAAAGCTTTGCCTACTGGAGCCTATAAATTGGCAAGTACCCATGATGTGGAGAATGCCGCTTATAAATTGGAGCATGAGGAAACCTATGCTATACAATTTCACCCAGAGGTATACCATACCACAGACGGTAAAAAGTTATTGGAGAATTTTTTGGTCCGCATAGCTGGAGTAGCCCAGACTTGGACTCCTGATTCATTTGTGGAGACCACAGTTGCCGAACTTAAAGAGAAAATTGGCGACGAAAAGGTCATTTTAGGGTTGTCCGGAGGTGTAGACTCTACCGTTGCGGCCGTATTATTGCACAAGGCAATTGGGAAGCACCTACATTGTATTTTTGTAAACAACGGTTTGCTAAGAAAGAACGAGTTCCAGTCCGTTTTGGATCAATACCAGGGAATGGGACTAAATGTAAAAGGGGTAGACGCTTCGGCACGCTTTTTGGATAGTCTGAAAGGGGAAAGCGATCCTGAAAGAAAGAGAAAGGCCATTGGTAGAGTTTTTATCGAGGTTTTTGATGATGAATCACACTTGGTGGAAGACGCAAAATGGTTGGCACAGGGAACTATTTACCCAGATGTTATAGAATCGGTCTCCGCCACAGGGGGGCCTTCGGCAACTATAAAAAGTCATCACAATGTAGGTGGGTTACCAGATTACATGAAATTGAAGGTGGTAGAGCCATTGCGTATGTTGTTCAAGGATGAGGTGAGAAGAGTTGGTGCCAGTTTGGGAATCAATAAGGAATTGCTGGGTAGACACCCTTTTCCTGGACCTGGTTTGGCCATCCGTATCCTTGGGGATATAACAGCAGAAAAAGTGGCTATACTACAGGAAGTAGATGCCATCTTTATAAATGGCCTAAAGGAATGGGGACTATATGATAAAGTTTGGCAGGCAGGAGCAATGCTTTTGCCGGTAAACAGCGTTGGCGTTATGGGCGATGAGAGGACCTATGAAAAATGTGTTGCTTTACGGGCCGTGGAAAGTACCGATGGTATGACGGCCGATTGGGTGAATTTACCCTATGAGTTTTTACAGAAAACCTCTAACGATATTATTAATAAAGTGAGGGGTGTAAATAGGGTGGTATACGATATTAGTTCCAAACCGCCAGCTACCATAGAGTGGGAATAAGGGATTGTCCCAAGAAATGCCTGTTTTGGCAACTGTCAGGACCTCAATGTTATAAAGGGATGCATTGCAGAATTTTGCTTGTATCCCTTGAATTGGCTTATATTAGATAGAACAATAAAATATATACTTGTGAAAATATATAAAAAAGTAATATTTACAACATTTTTCTTAATGTTGGTGAGCTTTAGTGCGGTAGCCCAAAAATTTACGACCCATTCGGTTAAGAAAGGGGAAACATTGGAGAGTATTGCAAAACAATATCAGATTACAGAACAGTCAATATTAAATTATAACAAGGAAGTAAAAAGAGGTGAAGCCATTAAGGCGAATACCATACTGGTTATTCCCGCTTCAAAAGCCAATGTTGCCGTAGTTGAAAAAAGTACCGATACAATAGAAGAGGGTAACAACTCCGGAGTAAAGGCCCTTTTAATGGCATTGGAAGGTAAGGAACTTAAGCCCGGTCCCAAAGAGCCTATAGGTTATAGCTCGCATAAGACCAGAAGAAAAGAAACCTTATTTGGTATTGCCAAGCGTTATAATATAACGGAAGACCAATTAAAACGGTATAATAAGGAGCTCTATTCGGTTCAGCTAAAGAAAGGCATGATCCTAAAGATTCCGAGATACAAAAAAAATGACGTTTCCAAGAGCAAGTACAATGAGGAAGATTATGAGGTGTATACCGTACAGCCTAAGGAAACACGTTGGAGTATTGCCCATAAGTATGGGATTACCATTGATAGCCTTTTGGTGCTTAACCCCAAGTTATCAAAAATTACAGACTACCTGTCCAGTGGTCAAGAGCTTTTAATGCCAAGAATATTGGGGAGTTCCATAAAAGAACAGGAAACCCAGTTGTACAACTCCTATACCGTTCCCCCAAAGCAGACCTTTTACAGTTTGGAAAAAAAGTTTGGTTTAACGGCCGATGAGTTAATGGCCTTAAATCCTGAAATAAAAGAAAGAGGGGGGCTAAAGGAAGGAATGGTATTAAGAATACCGGTGAAGAAGACGAATACTGGCGAGGTTAATATTGTAAATTATAATTTTTATGAGGTAAAACCAAAGCAAACGGCTTTTTCCCTTACCCGTAAGCTAGGGGTTACCTATGAGGAACTGTTGGAGCTTAACCCAGAGCTAAGGGATGGATTAAAGGCCGGTATGGTCCTTAAATTGCCCAAGGACCAAAAGGGAGATTTTGATGTTAAAAATGCTTTGATTCTAGATAAGATCAATTTGGTGGATAGCATCAACAGTATGAATAAACCAAAGTTGTTGTTTCTTTTGCCCTTCCGCTTGGATAGGTTAAACCTAAGTGATGATGTGTCTGCCAGGAGTGCCATTGAGAACAGAAAAGATGTAAGGTATAGTCTGGGCCTGTATTCCGGGGCCATGATAGCGTTGGACTCTTTAGCTAAATTAGGGGTATCTGTTGATGTGAAGACCTATGATACCCAGTTGAATAGAAATAGGACCAAAAGTCTTATGCAGGGAGAAAATTTGATGAACCTTTCGGCAATATTTGGGCCTTTGGAGCCGCAATCCCTTAAGGAAGTGGCGCTTCAGGCGGCAGAATATGGTGTGCCAGTTGTAGCGCCATTGACCGAAAAAAGTGACCTAAGTTTAAGTAATGTGTTTTTTGCCATGCCCTCAGAAGATGTACTACAGGAACATATGATGAGCTACGTGGAGGGAATAAGGACAGAGGAAAATATTGTTATCATCGCGGACCAAAAGAATAAACCTACAGAATCTACTTTGCTTATGAGGTTTCCTGGGGCCAAGATTGTGACCTTAAAAGAAGATAGAACCGTAGATATTGATAAAATCTCCCAGTTGCTTTCGCCAGAAGTTGAAAATTGGGTGTTTTTGGAAACTGATCAAGCCAATGTGGTGTACCATGTTGGGTCCTTGCTCAATTCTCTTATAACCGAGGAAGTACGTATACGTCTTATGACTACGGACAAAAACAAGGCTTTTGATAGTGAGGTGGTGTCGTATTCACATCTTTCCAATCTTAGATTTGCCTATCCCTCTGCATCCAGGGAGATTGGGAATAATGGGTTTGCTAAAATGTATAGGAAAAGGTTTGGAGCGGATCCGGATGTATATGCCGTTAGAGGGTTTGATATTACTTTGGATATCTTGCTTAAACTGGCCTATAAAAACGATTTGGTAAAAGCATCAAAGCTTAT
>JBFHGV010000241.1:0-5752 GCA_041582955.1 Arenibacter sp. | reverse complement strand
GTTGTCCTTTACTAGATGCCCAAACTTATCTATCCAGCCAGAGGCAGAAGGATTCATAGATCTACATTTTACGGGATAAATTTAAAGTAAAAAATGGACTAAATATTTATTCGGATTGTTTTTTAGGTAAAATGCCCCTTTGGGCATATAATACTTATACCTTGTGCATAAAAAGGAATAATCCGGTTGTAAGCAACACCAATACAATTGCAATTAGATATAATATACTCCTCTTTTTGTCTTTTAGGGCCTTTACTCTAATCTTCCTTTTTATTTTGTTTAGCTCAATTTCTGATACTTTTTTAAAGCTAAGTTTAGTGGTAGGGGGCAGGGAGTCTTTATAGATGTTCTGGCGAAGGTGGTCCTTAAATCGGCTGCGATTGGAGGGTTGTAAGGAGCGGTTCTGATTCACCCTATTGTTCATATCCTGAATACTTCCGCTCATCCTAAACTATTTGGGCTATTTCTAAGTGTACTTAAAAATAGCCCAATTAAGTTGATTTAAAAATTATTGAACTGGAGATTACTCCCATTCTGTATGGAAAATACCTTCCATATCGGTCCTTTCATAGGTGTGTGATCCAAAATGGTCCCGTTGGGCTTGAATCAGGTTCAGTGGTAGTCTACCAGAGGTATAGGCATCAAAATAGGTCAGTGAACTGGAAAGTCCCGGTAAGGGAATACCATTCTTGGCACCATAAGCAACCAAGCTTCTTGCTGCCCCTACTGTGGCTTGTACTTTAGGTACAAATTCAGGGGACAAAAGGAGATTGGGAAGGTTTTTATCATTGGTAAAAGCGGAAGAAATATCCTCCAATAATCCAGCACGGATTATACAGCCGGCCCTCCAAATTTTTGCAATTACGGAAAGATCCAATTCGTAGCCGTATTCTTTGGAGGCGTCTGCCAATTGGTGCAGTCCTTGTGCGTAGGTAGCAATAAAGGAAAAGTATAGTGCTTCCTCGGCCCATTTGGCCAATTCCGCTTTGTCTATATGGGCTGGCTCAGGGCGATTGTATAGTTGGTCGGCTTTAAGACGTTCTTCCTTTAATGCCGAAATTTCCCTCATACTAACCGCAATATCGATACTTGGAATAGGGATTCCTAGGTCCATGGCATTTTGAGAGGTCCATTTTCCCGTACCTTTTTGTTTGGCCTTGTCCAATATTTTGTCTACCAATCTACCGTCTCCCTTATCATCCTCTTGCTTAAAAATCTCTGCCGATATCTCTACTAGAAAGGACTGAAGTCGACCTTTGTTCCAACTGTCATATAAAGCGTGTAATTCGTCATTGCTGTACTTACCTGCTTTTTTAAGTAGGTCATATATTTCGGATGTAAGTTGCATAAGTCCGTACTCAATACCGTTATGGACCATCTTTACGTAGTTTCCTGCAGATTTAGGCCCTAGGTAGGCCACACAGGGCTCTCCTTTGAATTTCGCGGATACGGCTTCAAATATGGGCTGAACTTCCTTGTAAGCCTCTTTGTTGCCCCCTGGCATGATGCTTGGGCCGCGTCTTGCTCCCTTTGCACCACCGGAAACGCCAGATCCAAAAAAGTGTACTCCCTTTTCTTTTAGGTAGGCTTCCCTGCGGTCAGTATCGGTAAAGAACGAATTACCGCCGTCTATAATAAGATCATTTTTATCCAAATGGGGCAATAAGCTTTCTATTACCGAATCCACGATTTTACCAGCAGGTACCAAAAGCATGATTTTTCTTGGCTGTGATAAGGAATTTATAAACTCTTGGATATCAGAGGTGGCATTTACTTTTTTTGTGTCCTTTCCTTCTTCGATCAGGGCGCTTACTTTTTCCTGGTCCAAATCGTATCCCATGGCCGAAAAATTGTTATCGGCCACATTTAAAATAAAATTACGTCCCATTACACCTAGGCCGATCAATCCAAAATCGTATGTGTTTTCCATGTTTTTGCTTTAAATTCCTAACAAAAGCAATAAGCTTTTGTTAAGTGTCTGAGTTTATAAATGAATAAGGTAAATTAGTTTTATCTTCGCACGGGAAAATAAAAAACCAAAAATAATCAATTTAAGGGTTTTTGGAACCATTGTTTTAAAATCCCAACAAATTGAACAAAACTTCCAATAAATTTAATATGAACAAAACAGCAAATCAAATGCTTGTTATTTTCGGGGCCTCAGGAGATTTAACCGCGAGGAAATTGGTCCCGGCTTTATATAATTTGTACAAAGCAAATCAACTACCTGACAATTTTGTGGTTTTGGGGGTTAGTAGAAGTAACCTAACCGATGGTGAATTTAGAAGAAAAGTAGTTTTGGAAAGTTCATATCTGGCCAATAAGGTTAAGGATGAATCGGCTTCGTTTATAGAAGCTTTTTCGGATAAGTTCTTTTATGAGGACCTGGGTGAGGACTATACCTTGGAATACAGTAAGCTGGCCACAAGGATATCCGATTTAAATACCAAGTACCAAATAGGGGAAAACTATATATTCTATTTGTCTACCCCACCAAGTCTATACGAGGTAATTGCCAAGAACTTATCGGAACAAGGACTTAACAATGAGTCCAATGGTTGGAAAAGAATTATCGTAGAAAAACCTTTTGGTTATAGCCTGGAAACGGCCAAAGAATTAAATATTGGACTTCAGAAGCATTTCAAGGAATCACAGATATATAGAATTGACCATTATTTGGGCAAAGAAACGGTACAGAATTTATTGGTGACCCGTTTTTCCAACAGTATTTTTGAACCTCTTTGGAACAGGAATTACATTCACCATATAGAGATAACCAATGCCGAAACGGTGGGGGTGGAAAAAAGAGGAGGATATTACGATAAATCCGGTGCTTTGCGCGATATGTTCCAAAACCATTTGTTACAGATAGTGTCGCTTATAGTTATGGAACCGCCCATAGATGCCAGTGCCTTGGAAATTAGAAATGAAAAAGTGAAAGCTTTAAAGTCGCTCCGAATAATGCGCGACGAGGAGACTTTATACAAGAATACCGTTAGGGGACAGTATTTGTCTGCGGAGATCGATGGTAAAAAAGTGAAGGGGTACAGGGAAGAGGATGGTGTAAACCCTAATTCCAAAACGGAAACCTACGCGGCCATTAAATTTTTCGTGGATAACTGGAGATGGAAAGACGTACCCTTCTATGTGCGTACTGCCAAAAGGATGCCTACAAAGGTGACCGAGGTAGTTATACACTTTAAATCGCCCCACCACCAAGTGTTTAAAAATGCCGATATGGGGAACAAGGATAACCAATTGATTATTCGTATACAGCCAGATGAAGGTATTCTTATTAAATTTGGGGTAAAGGTACCCGGCCAAGGATTTAAAGTGGAACGTACAAATTTAGACTTTTACTATTCCAATTTAGCCGACAATAATGTCATGGATGCCTACGAGCGATTGCTATTGGATGCCATGCAAGGCGATCCAACCCTTTATGCCCGCGCAGATGAAGTGGAGGCGGCTTGGGAATTTGTAGACCCTATTTTGGACTATTGGGAGAATGGAACAGATGTAAATATTTATGGTTATTCCTCTGGAGTGTGGGGGCCAACCAATTCTGATAACTTGTTGGAAGGGGACCTAACATGGAGAAATCCAGGTGAGAACCTGGCTGATGATCCGGGGTTCTGTGTTATTTCCTAATTTTTGGACAACTTAAGGAGCTGTTCTAAAGTCTGGCAATCTATAGCGCTTGTAGTTCCAGTCCAATCAATATTTCCCATTGAAGGTTTATCATGTAGATTTGGAATATACAGGTATAAAAGGAAAATATTTAAAAAGCATATTTGATATAAACAAAAAGAATCATAAATGGAATTGAAAAAATTTTCGACCAAAACAGAGGTGGCCCATGGCTTTTCGGCTTATTTGGAGGATTTGATCACAAAGAATAAAACAACCCATATAGCCCTGTCTGGTGGTAGTACACCCAAGGTAGTTTTTGATTATATGGCGGTGCATTGTAAAGACTTGGACTGGTCTACCGTTCATTTGTATTGGGGCGATGAACGTTGTGTGCCCCCTACAGATGCCGAAAGCAACTATAAAATGACCTTGGAGCATTTGTTGTCTAAAATTGATATTCCAAAGGATAATATTCATCGGGTGCTAGGTGAGGATATACCAGAATTGGAGGCAGAACGCTACGGGAAGGTATTGGAGCAGGAACTTCCCATAGTTGATGGTCTACCTCAATTTGATTTGGTGATTTTAGGAATGGGTGATGACGGGCATACCGCCTCCATTTTTCCACATGAAATTAACCTATGGCATTCCAATAACAACTGCGAGGTGGCCATTCACCCCGATTCCGGACAGCGTAGAATTACAATTACCGGAAAGGTGATAAATCATGCCAAAACGGTAGCTTTCTTGGTAACAGGAGCTGCCAAGTCACAAAAAGTAAGGCTAATATTTAACAAGGAAGATGGATATGAAAAATACCCAGCCTCCTTGGTAGCGCCAGCGTCCAATGATCTAATCTGGTTCCTGGATGAGGAAGCAGCTTCCGAGATTAGCCAATAGACCCTATATTCACTTTAACATTTTCCTTATTCAGTTCCTGCAAGTGGTCCTTCATCTGAAACTGGGACGATTCAAATCTGGAGGTTCTGGATAAGGCTTGTTTTTTTCTTTGTATACTTCTGGCAAACCTGCGTACACCCTGTTCATCTTCAATGATAAGTCCAGGAACCGGGGTACTGCGTCCGTCAGCATCTTTGGCAACCATGGTAAAGTAAGAGGAGTTACAATGTTTCTTTTTTCCGGTGGTAACGTTTTCAGATTCTACCCGTACCCCAATGACCATTGAAGTTCGTCCCGTATAATTGACCGATGCCTTTAAGGTGATGAGTTCACCAACTTCTATTGGGTTCAAGAAATCCACTTTGTTAACGGAGGCCGTAACACAATAGCTTCTGGAATGTTTGGAGGCGCATGCAAACGCAATTTGGTCCATTAAATTCAATATGTGTCCACCGTGTACCTTGCCCCCAAAATTGGAATGGGATGGTAGCATTAATTCTGTGATGGATATTCTAGATTGTTTGGCTGATTTAAATTTTTCCATGGTCTGATTGTTAGTTTAGGTGTGGGGAGGATTCTTTTTCTACCCCAGTGATGAAATACTTTGTATCCCCTAACCAAAAGAAAGTACGGTAGCGTTCTATATAGGTTACTTTTACATACGCCCCTTGGTATTCTTTTAATTTGGCAATAACATCGTCTTTAAGTACCGAAAAAGAGAATATTTGCGCCCCGGATATACCTTGACTTATTTCTCCCTCCCATGTTTTAATGAGTACCCCCTTATGGCTTATTTTAATAAGTTCTCCAGAGCGTATGCCTTCACTATAGGGTACGTAATATACAAAGGCAAAATAGGCAGCTAGGAAGATAGTGAGTCCCAATAGAGTGTAACCTAGAATCTTTTTCATGATTGGGTAATTAAGGGTTAGTTTACGAACACGGATTGCCCATAGTTGTCTTCGTCATTGTCCTGGCCTTTTTTTAAAAGGGGCTCAGGAATGGACTTTTTGGCTTTTGCTCCCATTTTTTTTAATTTTTCTATAGTGACAATAATATTACCTTTACCGGCTACCAATTTGTTCATGGCTCCTTTGTATTCGGTTTGTGCCTCGTCCATTTTTTTGCCCACCTTGGTCAAATCCGTACACAAACCTTCAAATTTATCATATAGTGCACCAGCCTGTCTTGCTATTTCAATGGCGTTCCGTTGCTGTTT
>JBFHGV010000240.1:0-5753 GCA_041582955.1 Arenibacter sp. | reverse complement strand
GGCTCATATTAATCGACTTCAGGATGGATTGCGAAAAATTAAAATTGACTTTGACGTTAGCTGCTTGGAGACCGAAATCCCCAAGCTACTGCAAGCAGCGGGACTGGAAGGGGAAGATTGTCTGCTGTATATACAAATAACTAGGGGAGTGGCCCCAAGAAAACATGCTTACCCAATACAGATTACACCAAGCATTATGATGTATGCTACCTCTCAGACCTTACCTGACATTAACGGGGTGAGGGCTAAGGTGGTAAGTATGAACGATTTTAGATGGTCTCGTTGCGATATTAAAATGACCTCATTGCTGGGAAATGTGATGGCCAATGAATACGGTGCCCAACAGGGATGCTATGAAACGGTTCTGTTTAGGGAAGGGGTCGTTACCGAAGCCTCACACAGCAATGTATTTTTTGTACGGGATAAGGTGGTATATACACATCCGGAAAATGAGTATATCCTAAGTGGCATTACCAGAAAGATTGTGTTGGAACTATGTGGCCAAATAGGTGTTGAGGTAGTGGAAGAAGCGATTGCCATAGAGGAGGTTGTAAATATGGACGAGGCTTTTCTAACTGGTACCAATACCCAGATTGCCTCTATAAAACAATGGGACGACCACTTCTTTTATCATGATGATGCTATTGGTGCCATTACAAAAGAATTACAATTGGCCTTTAAGCAGCTTAAAGAAAGAAATATAATATTATAAAGGCACTAGGGGCGGGGTTCAGTAGAGTTGCAAAGTAGTAATTAAAAGATAGGAAAGAAAGGAAGGTACAGCTGAAAAAAAGGCACTTACAAACCTTAGTGGATTTAGTAAGTGCCTCATACCTAATATAAATGTCATTTTACTGTAGCAAATCCAGTAATTTTTCGGCTACCAGCTCTGAAGAAGCTGGATTTTGACCCGTTATCAAATTCCCATCCTGTATGGCATAAGCAGTCCAGTCGGCCTTTTTGGAATAGGTTGCACCGTTAGCCTTTAGCATATCTTCCACTAAAAAGGGAACCACCTTGGTAAGTTGTACCGCTTCCTCCTCAGAATTGGTAAACCCGGTTACCTTTTTTCCTTTTACCAAAGGGGAGCCGTCTTCATTCTTTACGCTTTTTAGCGCAGCTGGAGCGTGACAGACGAAGGCGATGGGTTTATCTTGTTTGTTAAAGGATTCTATTAATTTAATGGAATCGGTATCATTGGCCAAATCCCATAAAGGGCCGTGTCCTCCAGGATAAAAAACAGCATCGTAATCTGTGGGGTCAATCTGTGACAATACTAAAGTATTATTGATTTTCTCACGGGCAACCGCATCGTTTTTAAAGCGTTCGGTATCCTTGGTGCTGGACTCTGGCGTATCACTACTGGGGTCAATGGGGGCAGCACCCCCTTTTGGGGTGGCCAGGGTAATATTGGCCCCTTTGTCCAATAGGGCATAATATGGATTTGCAAATTCCTCTATCCAGAATCCCGTTTTCTTTCCGGTGTCTCCCAGTTTGTCATGGGAGGTCAATACAAATAAAATATTCATGTTTCGTTCTTTTTTTAGTTTATAAAATAATAGCAGGGTTTTAGGCCTTGACCACCATCTTACCCTTGTTTTTACCTTCAAATAGGTCTAGGAATGCCTGTGGGGTGTTTTCAAAACCTTCCACAATAGTCTCTGTATAGTCTAATTTTCCTTCGGTCAACCAGCTTGTTAAATGTTCCATGGCCTCAGGAAATTTATCAGCATAATTCCAAACGATAAAGCCCTGCATTAGAGCGCTGTTCTTTACCAAGAAAGGTTGTACGCTGACGCTTTTGGGCATTTCGGTATTGTTGTATACGGATATGGCTCCGCAAATAATCATTCGTGCAAATTTGTTGATATTGAACAGCACGGCATCTGAAATAGGGCCGCCCACATTATCAAAATATATATCCACTCCGTCCGGACAGGCTTCTTGGATAGCCGACCCCATGTTTGTAGTGGTGTTGTAATTAATGGCCGCATCAAAACCGAATCGGGACGTTAACATCTCCACTTTTTCGTCAGTACCGGCAATACCCACAACCCTAAGTCCTAGGATTTTTCCAATTTGTCCTACAACGCTGCCCACAGCTCCTGCTGCGCCAGAGACGATCAAGGTTTCACCCTTTTTAGGTTTTCCAATTTGGGTGAGTCCCAAATAGGCGGTTAGACCGGTCATCCCCAAAACACCAAGATAGGCACTTAGTGGGGCTTTATCCTTGTCCACTTTTAACAAACCTTCACCATTGGATATTTGTTGTGTCTTCCAATTCAACATGCCGGAAACAAATTCCCCTTTTTTAAAGCCTTCATTTTTGGATGCTACCACTTGGGCAATAATTCCGGAGCTTATCGGCTTACCCACTTCAAATGGCGCCACGTACGATTTGGCATCGTTCATTCTTCCCCTTAAATATGGATCTACAGAGATATATGTTGTATCTAACAGTATTTCACCTTCTTTAAGGCTTGGTTCTACATTTTCCTTAACAAATTCGAAATCCGATAGGGCAGGTGTTCCTACGGGTCTTTGTTTTAATAAAATAGTCTGTATCATAATATGTTGTTTTAATCAATTAGGGTTACCAAGTCTTCGGTACTCTTTCTAACTTTTACCAAGTTTGCCAACCAATCCGCTTCGGTATTTCTATAACCTAAAGGTAATAGTACGGCACTTCTGAGTCCTTTTTCGTTCAATCCCAAAAGACGGTCCACCGCCGTGGGATCAAAGCCTTCTATGGGTGTGGCATCAACTCCCTCAAAGGCAGCCGCGGCAATTGCTTGTGAAAAAGCAATATAAGCTTGTTTGGCAGCGTGGTTAAAATTCTCCTCAGGGTCTCTTTGTGGATAGGAATCCAGTAACATTTGTCGGTAATTTTCCCATCCATCGTTTTTAAATCCCCGTATTTCATTGGTTAGGTCGAACATCTTATTGATGCGTTCGGCCGTATAGGTGTCCCAGGCAGCAAAGACAAGTAAATGGGAGCAATCTGTAATAACGGATTGGTGCCAGGCCATGGGTTTTATACTCTCCTTTACTTCTTGATTGGTAATCACCATGATTTCAAACGGTTGCAAGCCACTGGAGGTTGGCGCCAATCGCGCCGCTTCTATAATGCGGTCTATTTTCTCCTGTGGTACTTTTTTCCCGTTCATTGCCTTCGCGGCATATCTCCACTTTAATTTGTCCAATAATTCCATTGCTATGTATTTAATATGTTTTGTTAAAATTTTAGTTCTTTATACTGTCCCATGCCGCTTGGTAAGCGTCTTCTAGACCATCTTGATCTATTTTAAAAACCCCGCGCTGTTGCATCAGCATTAAAAAGGATAGGGGGTTAATGGAGTAGGCATAGAGCAAATAATCCGATATTGGCTTTATGATCCCTTCTTGTTTGCCTCTATGCCATAGATCCAATAAAGGTTGTAGGTGCTTAAGACCTTCTTGCCTACTTGCCTCATCAATCATGGGCGTATTGTCACACTGGGCCAGAAACATGGCTTCTTCCACTTCTTTTAATTTAAAATCGGCAATTCGCTTCCATATTTTTTCAAATCCTTCCGCTACAGGGGTGTCTTTATTGTGATTTTGAAAGGCATATTCGGTAAATTTGGATTTAACGTCCAGGTATACTTTGTTAACAAGGTCCTGCTTATTCTCAAAATATAGGTATATGGTGGCAGGAGAAACATTGGCCATTTTTGCGATTTTGGACATAGGGGTGGCATGAAAACCGCTGTTGTTTACCAAATGTATGGTAGCTCTTACCAAAGCTTCCCGCTTTTCAATACTTTTTTGAAGTTTAGCCATATTCTATTCTATTGATTTTAATATCTTGTTGTATCCTACAATAGGATTGTTGTGGCTACAAAGATAACGATAAAAATGAATGTTCATTCTTTTTTAAGCTATCTTAACATAAGATTACCAGATTGGGATTTTTTCTAAGTCAGGAAGCAGGTGGCAAAAGTGTTATAAAGTACCTTAGCAGCACCAGTGATTGGGAAGGGTGTAAGTGGCGCTTAAAATGTAAGGTATTGATTATTAGTTGAATATGTTACATATTTTTAATTACGGACCATAGGATGGCTTTTTGTCCCAATGTAGGAAGATTAAAATGGAGTAATCTTGGTTTGTTTTATGTTATTATAAAGTTATCTTAAAGTTATGGCGGTAAAATTCACTTTACAACCGTAATTTTTACATTTACGTCTTGGATGTTTTGGAAACTGACTATATAACAATCAAATTATTTTGAAAGATACCATAAGGACTTATAATAAGATTGCCTCGGAGGTAGGTATAAAAATAGAACCTTTTGATGTATCAAAACGCTATACCAAGCCTCATAAGCACAAAAAATACTTAGAAATAATCTATTTTGTTAAAGGTAGTGGCTTTCATCACCTGGATATGGAAAGCCATAAAATAGAACCTCCATTGTTGTTCCTGGTAAAGAAGGATGAGGTGCATCATTGGGAAATAGATACCATACCCCAAGGGTACGTAATCATCATTAAAGAGTCGTTTTTGGAAGAAACACTGGATAGGTACATCAATACCCAATTAGTTAAACTAAGCAATAGTCAAAAAGTATTTGTCAGTGAAAACGACTTGTCTTTACAAGCTTTATTTGAAGCAATGTGTTGGGAGATGAAGCAAGAACCTTTGAACCAAGAAGTGGTAGAGGGCGGCTTAAAGGCTATTTTGTCTAAAATAGTAAAATATGCTGCTGCACAGGGAACGGATAACAACGATAAGGCTCTACAGTTTATGGATCTATTATCGGAAGATTTAAAAAATAATGTCTCTTTTTATGCCGATACCCTGCATACCACCTCGCAGAACCTCAATGCCATATCTAATAAGGCATTTGGGAAGACCGCTTCCGATGTTATTGCCGAACATATTATTAGGGAAGTTAAAAGACAATTGTTGTACACCAACAATTCCATTAGTGATATAGCTTACGCCCTTGAGTTTAAGGATACCTCCCATTTTACCAAATATTTTAAGCGATATACCCAACAAACCCCCTTACAATATAAAAAATCCCATCTGTAATTTTAAATACCATTCCTTTTTCAAATACACCATTATAAGTTTGTCTAGACTTCTATTTTTGTCTGACCAAAATCAAATCAGACATTTATGAATAGTAAAAGTATTTTAATTTTCGCAGCCCTATTGTTAGGGGTACAAGCTTTAACAGCCCAAATTTCTGGAAAAATTATTGATGCCAGTGACGGTTCACCTCTCGAGTATGCCACAGCAGCCCTATACAAGCAGGCCAATGGAGCCTTGGTAACAGGAGTGGTAACTTCTGACGATGGGTCATTTGTCATAGAAAGTGTAAAACCGGGAACCTATTATTTAGAGGCTTCTTTTATGGGGTATGACACTAAAACAATTTCTGATATTAGTATTGATAAAAAGCAACCCAAGCAGGATCTGTCTACAGTGGGACTAACCTACGGCAATCAATTGGAAGAAGTAGTGGTACAGGGACAACGGGCCACCGTGCTCCACAAAATAGACCGTCAGGTTTTCGATTCCAAAAAATTCCAAAATAGCCAAGGCGGCAATGCTATTGACGTGGTGCGGAACCTGCCATCTGTATCCGTTGATGCACAAGGTGGTATAAGTGTTCGTGGCAGTATGGGGTTTGCAGTCCTAATTAATGGTAAGCCTACCCAAGGTGATGCCAGTGCCATACTGGCCCAATTACCCGCCAATGCATT